>DATMJH010000502.1:0-3166 GCA_035554015.1 Mycobacteriales bacterium | reverse complement strand
GCGAGCTGTCGACCTTCGTCGACGACGTCGCGGCAGCCGCTCAGGGCGTTCTCGCTGCTGCGTCCTGGACGGACGTCGGCCGAGCGCTCGCATCGGCTCTCGACCGCTTCCTCGGAGGTCATCGGGGCGTCGAACGGTGGGGCCGCGGCACGGGTGTCGAGAGCGACGCCACCTACGAGCAAGCGGCCTACGAGGCAGTGCGAGCGGCTGTGGCGTCCCTCGAGTCGCTCGACGGCGGCCCGCCGCCGTCACCGGACGCCGTCCGCCGGGCCGTGCACGACGCGTTCGACCGGTCCGCCGGCAACCGCACGACGCTGGGTCGAGGAGTCGTCGTCGCTCCGCTTCGCGACCTCGCCGGAGCGGACGTCGACCTCCTGCTCGTCATCGGCATGACGGAAGAGGCCATGCCGCCGCGGTTGAGGGAGAACCCGCTGCTGCGCGACGACGAGCGGCGGGTGATCGGTTGTGGGCTCATGACAGTCGAGGACCGGCGGGCACAAGACCGGCGGGACTTCGATGGAGCAGTTGCAGGGGCCTCAGAGGTCGTCTTCAGCTTTCCGCGCGCCGATACGCGCGCCCAGCGCCGCCAGCACCCGTCGCCGTGGTTCATGGAGCGGCTGGCCCAGCTCACCGCCGGCCGGTCGGAGCCGGTGTTCGCCAAGCACGTCACCGGCGAGCCTCCGGCCGGTGTACCGCTGTGGGGCCCGGCGTCGTTCGTCGCCGCGCTGGCCGCCGACGAGGCCGGATTGCCGGCCGAGCGCAGCCTGGCGATGGCGATGGCTGGTCACGCTGAGGGCGTCGGCGGTGCCCGGTACCGGCGAGCCCGCGAAGCGGTGGCGGCACGCCGCGACGGGACGTTCGGTCCCTGGACCGGCCACGTCGGCCCGCTCCCGTCACCGCTCGCTGAGAAGGCCGACGCGGCGCTCTCGGCGTCGTCGCTGCAGAGGTGGGCCACCTGTCCACACACCTTCTGGCTGGAGAAGGTCCTGGAGGTCCGTGACCTGGAGTCGGTCGACGACGACGTCATGGACGCCGCCGAGCGTGGCAGCCTGGTGCACGCGGCGCTCGAGCGCTTCTTCGGAGAGCACGTCCCTACGGAGCAGCGTCCGAGGCTGAGCCCGGACCGGGCATGGACTGCTGCCGACGTTGCCCGCGCCCGCGCCCTGCTCGACGAGGAAGCGCGGAAGCTCGAGGCTCAGGGACGTACCGGTCGGCCGCTCCTCTGGCGCGCAGAGCGGGCTCGGCTCCATCGCGTTCTGGCGCGCGTCCTGGCGGTCGACACCCAGCTGCGCGCCCGGAACCGATCCTGGCCGGTGGCCGTCGAGCTGCCCTTCGGCCGGCACGACGTCGAACCGCTCACCCTGCAGCTGCCCAGCAGCGGCGAGGTGCGCTTCGCCGGTTCTGTCGACCGGGTCGACATGACCGAGTCCGGCGGGCTCGTCGTCATGGACTACAAGACAGGGAAGGGGTACGGCTACGACGCCATCCCGTCGGTCGCGAAGCCCGACGAGGCGGCAGACCTCGTCGACCGAGGGCGCAAGTTGCAGCTGGTGCTGTACGCCCTGGCCGCACGGCGGGCCTTCGCACCTCCTGCCCGACAGGTGGCGTCCTACTACTGGTTCGTCGAGCTGGGCGACGTCCACAAGGGCGCGCCGATCGGGACGGCACACGAGGAGCGGCTCATCGAGGTCCTCGACGTCGCTGTCCGCGGCATCCGCGAGGGCGTCTTCCCTGCTCACCCGGGCGAGTGGAACGGGTGGTCCGGCTGGGAGAGCTGCCGGTTCTGCCCCTACGACCGTGTCTGCTCGACTGGCCGGGGCGAGGTGTGGCTGCAGCTGAGCACCGCGGACCCGGTCAAGGCCTACGCGAGCCTCATCTCCGGGGCGGAGGAGACGGCATGAGCGCGCCCGTGGACCAGCCGGCGCGCGACAAGGTGCGCACCGACCTGAGCAGCACTCTGTTCGTGGAGGCAGGCGCCGGCACCGGCAAGACCACGGCGCTCGTCGACCGCGTCGTCCATGCAGTCGCGACAGGGCACCTCGGTTCCATGGCGCGTCTGGCGGCGATCACGTTCACCGAGAACGCGGCAGCCGAGCTGCGCACCCGCATCCGCGAGGCGCTCGAACTCGGAGCAGTGCGCGGCAAGGACCGCGAGCACAACTACGACGCCGCACAACGCGCTCTGCTGCGATCCGCCCTTGAGCAGATCGACGATGCAGCGATCACGACGCTGCACGGCTTCGCTGCGCGGATCTTGCAGGACGTGCCCATCGAGGCCGGGCTCCCTCCGGGCTTCGCCGTCAACGACGCGATCAGGGCGCAGCTGGAGGCCACGGCACGCTGGCGGACCTTCCTCGACGAGCTGCTCGACGACGAGTCGGTCGCGCCCCAGGTCTTGGCAGCGCTCACGCTCGAGTTGAGGACCGACAAGCTCCGGGAGGTCGCCGACGCCTTCGCCGGCAGTTGGGACGCCCTTCAGCACCGTCCTTTCATGGAGCGACCGTTGCCTGCGGTCGATCTCGCGCCGGTCCTCGTACCGCTGCGGCGTGCCGCCTCTTGCGCGAGCGCAGCCCCTGACGGCGACCGGATGACCGAGCACCTGCGCGACGTCGTTGTGCCAGCCATCGACGAGCTCATGTCGCTGACCGACGACATGGACCGCATCGAGGCCCTGCAGCGGTTGCAGCTGAGGCCGGGTTCGGGAAACAAGAGCGCGTTCGCTGCTGCCGGGCTGGACAAAGACGAGATCAAGGCGGACCTCGAGGAGGCCGTCGAGGCCCGCAAGGGCATCCTCACAGCGGTCGGCACAGCAGCGGCCGAGACGCTGTGCGCCCGTCTGCAGGACTACACCTTGGCCGAGGTCGACCGTCGCCGCCGTGAAGGGTCACTCACCTTCCACGACCTGCTGGTCCTCACCCGCGATGTGCTGCGCTCAGACGCCTCGGTGCGCAGGCGCCTGCACGAGCGGTACCCCGTCGTCCTCATCGACGAGTTCCAGGACACGGACCCGCTCCAGGTCGAGATCGCCTGTCTCATCGCCGGGTCTCTGGAGCAAGCCCCAGGCCGCTGGGACGAGATCGACATCGTCAGGGGCGGTCTGTTCTTCGTCGGTGATCCCAAGCAGTCGATCTACCGGTTCCGACGAGCCGACGTGCAGCTGTACCAG
>DATMJH010000501.1:0-2024 GCA_035554015.1 Mycobacteriales bacterium | reverse complement strand
GAGTGGGGGTGGGGCGGCGGGTCAGACGAGGCGGCGGTCGCTGGCCCAGCGGGCGAGCTCGCGCCGGTTGGACAGCTGCAGCTTGCGGAGCACCGAGGACACGTGCGTCTCGATGGTCTTCACCGACAGGAACAGCTCCTGCGCGACCTCCCGGTAGGTGTATCCGCGGGCGATGAGGCGCATGACGTCGCGCTCGCGGGAGGTGAGCAGGTCGAGCTCCTCGTCCTGCACCGGGACGTCCTTGGCGGCGAAGGCGTCGAGCACGAAGCCGGCCAGCCGCGGCGAGAACACGGCGTCGCCGTCGGCCACCCGCCGGACGGCGTCGAGCAGGTCCTCGGGCGAGATGGTCTTGGTGACGTAGCCGCGGGCACCGGCGCGCACGACCGCGATCACGTCCGCCGGCGCGTCGCTGACGGACAGGGCGAGGAACCGCGTCGCGGGGCAGTCCTGGCCCAGCGCCGCGAGCACCGCCGGCCCGCCGCCGTCCGGCATGTGCACGTCCAGCAGCACCACGTCCGGACCCGTCCGGCGGACCAGAGCGACTGCCTCGTCGACGGTCTCGGCCTCGCCGACCACGTCGACGGCGTCGCCGAGCCCGGTGCGCACGCCGGTGCGGAACAGCCGGTGGTCGTCGACGAGCGCGACCGTCACGCGACGCGCGCCGTCAGCCACGGGGCACCTGCATCGAGACCTCCGTCCCCTCGCCGGCGGCGCTGCGGATGCGCACGCTCCCACCGGCGCGTTCGACCCGGCCGACGACGGACTCGGCGAGCCCGTACCTGTCCGAGGGCACGGCGTCCACGTCGAAGCCCTTGCCGCGGTCGCGGACGAAGACGGTGGCGTCGTGCTCGTCGACCTCGGCGTACACCTGCACGACCGAGGCGCCGGAGTGCTTGGCCGCGTTGACGACGGCCTCCCTCGCCGCCGCCGCCAGGGCGGCGACCGCGCCGTCGTGCGGCACGTCGCCGACGTGCACCACCTCGACCGGGACGCCGTGCGCGTCCTCGACCTCCGCCGCCGCCTGCTCGAGCACGGTGCTCAGCATCCCGACCGGACCGGCGGCCGGTCGGTACAGCCACGCGCGCAGCTCCCGCTCCTGGCTGCGGGCCAGCCGCGCCACCTCGCGCGGGTCCGCGGCGTTCGACTGGATGAGGGCCAGGGTCTGCAGCACCGAGTCGTGCACCTGAGCCGCGAGCTCGGCCCGCTCCTGCGACCGGATGCGCTCACGCCGCTCGGCGCGCAGCTCGCCGAGGGTGCGGGTCGCCCACGGCGCGGCGAGCAGCGCCAGGCCGCCGACGACGATCGCCGTCGACAGCAGGCCCTCGCGCGCCTCCTGCAGCTCGCCGCGCGAGGCGAGGAAGCCGGCCACACCGATGCCGACGAGCAGTGCGCCGGCCAGCACGCCCAGCACGCCACCGCGCCGACCGGTCGCCGACGCCCGCCACCGGGCGCGCCGCGCGTCGTCGGCCTGCCGCCACACCAGCGCGGCGCCGCAGGCCATGAGGCCCAGCGGCACCAGTGCGGCGTCAGGGACCGCGAGCCGGCCCAGCAGCAGCAGCGCGCCGACGGCGACGGCGGCGAGCGCGACGACCTCGCCCCAGGCGCGGTCGTCGAGCCGGCTCCCCTCGTCGCCGGCCTGCGGCAGCACGAGCCAGTACGCGGCGTACAGCACGACGCCGCTGCCGCCGGCGACCGCGAGGACAGCGAACGCCACCCGCACCCACAGCACCGGCAGGCCCAGATGGGCCGCGATCCCCGCCGCGACGCCGCCGAAGGCACGGCCGGAGCGCAGCCTCACCAGCCGCGGCGCGGCGGCAGGAGCGGCGGCGGGAGCGGTCACCACCCGAGGGTGCCACCGGAGCAGGCCCGCGCGCGTCGGGGACGCACCCTGAGCACAGGACCAGGGACGTTCCCTGATGCGCGCGCACCCGGCTGCGGCCCAGGGTGTGCGCCATGACCGAGAACCCGACCGGCGACGACGCCGGTACCGCCGACGACGATCGCCGTCGACAGCAGGCCCTCGC
>DATMJH010000500.1:0-15187 GCA_035554015.1 Mycobacteriales bacterium | reverse complement strand
TCGGCGGGCTGAACACCTCGAAGGAGGTGTCGCGGTAGGGGTTGCTCGTTCCCGCGACGTCCTTGACGGCCTGGCCGGACTGCTGGTTGGCGTAGTACGAGCCGATCGGCGAGTGCCCGCCGACGAGGACCCGGCCGTCGGGCAGCAGCACGGCGTTGTTGTGGTAGGTCCGCTCCTGCGACTGGCTGGCCAGCGGCGTCCAGGTCTCGGTCTCCGGGTCGTACATCTCCGGCTGTAGGACGGCGAAGCCGCTGCTCGGGTTGACGACCTCGTCCTTGTCGGCGCCGTTGAACACCAGCACCTGGCCGGTCGGCAGCGTGACGCCGGTGCCGTACCAGCGCGGCTGGTTCAGCGTCCCGACCGAGCGGGAGGCGAACGACTCGGAGCCGTCCTCGCCGATGGTCACGGTGTTGACCGTGGCGGTGTCGGTCGCGACGTACGTGCCGGGCGTGACGCCGATGACGCCGCCGGCGGACAGCAGCTCCACGGTGCTGTACCGGCCCTGCTCGTCCGGCTGGAGCGGCAGCATCTGGGTGAAGCCGGAGCCGCGGAAGCCCAGTGGCAGCCCGCCGATCACCGGCACCCCCAGGTCACGCCAGGTCTGCGTCTCGGCGTCGAGGACGGCGGCGGTGTTCCAGGTCGCCTCGTCGTAGGCCTGGCCGGACGGGTTGAAGGTCTGCCCGGCGGCGTCGTAGTAGGTGTTGCCGTTGGGCAGCAGGCGCAGCCGCGGGTAGAGCGGCAGCGACTTGTCGGCGCTCGGCGGCAGGACGGTCCACTCGCCGGTCTGCGGGTCGTACCGCTCGGCCTGCACGACGTTGCGACCGCTGTTGCCGCGGTTGTGCTCGTCGGTGTAGACGGGCTTGATGAGCTTGGTGACGCCGCTGGTGGCCAGCACCGTGCCGTCCGCCTGGGTCACCAGCGACGGGTACCAGCGGCCGTAGTTCATGAACCCGGTCTGGGTGAAGGAGTCGGTGTCGGCGTCGAACAGCCGCGCGCCGCGGATGCCCTCGAGCTCGGTGCCGCCGTACTCGACGCCGTCCGTGCCCGGCTCGAGGTAGTACGAGGTCCCGCCGGCGATGAGCACGCGGCCGTCGGCGAGCAGCACCTGGTCGCTGCAGAACATGCTGCCGTCGTTGCCCTCGCGGTCGTTGCGGGGCAGCTCGGGCTTGGGTCCCTTCTCGTCGTCCGGGGCGTCGCTGCGGTCGGCGCCGCCGTCCTCCGGGGTGGGCTTGACGAACTGCCGGGCGTCGACGTCCAGGACGCGGGCCAGGTCGTCCTGCGCGACGCCGCCGTACTGCGCGACGACGTTGACGTCGGCGTCCTCCATGCCCTCCAGGGCGTCCCAGAACAGCACCCGACCGTCGTCGAGCACCACCATGGACGTGCCGGCCGGCTTGCAGATCGTGCGGCCGTCCACCTCCTCGCACGGGACCGCGGACTCCTGGAACGGGGCGGCGAAGGCGCCGACCACCGAGGGGTCGGCGGCGTCGTCGCCCGCCGCGGGGGTGACGAGCGGGACGGACAGTCCGGCCAGGCTCAGGGCGAGCACGCCGGCGGTGACTCGGGTCATGGGGCCTCCTCGGGGGGACCGTGAGAGTTTCACCGCGTTTACCCCCCGACCTGCTGTGCGAATGCTCCCGATTCGCGCCTTCGGGCTGTGCAGGTGCACAGCGGCGGCGTAGCGTGCCGCCGTGGCCTCGCCGCCGGACGCCGTCGCGGCGCAGACCGTCGCGCGGCTGGGGCGAGCGATGCTCGACCACCTCGACGACGTCACCGACCGCCTCGTCGCGGCGATCCTGGCCGAGGACGAGGCCTACGCGGGGTCGGTGCCGATCGAGGACCTCCGCTCGTCGTGCCGAGAGAACCTGGCCCGCGTGCTGCAGGGGCTGGTGGCCGGGGGCACCACACAGGGCCTGCTCGACGCTCCGGTGGCCACCGCGGTCCGCCGCGCCGACCAGGGCGTGCCGCTGGAGTCCGTCCTCCACGCCTACCGGGTGGGCGGCCGCGTCATCTGGGACGGCATGGTGGCGCTGGCCCGGCACGACCCGGACGTCCCGTTGGAGGCGGTGCTCGTCGCGGCCAGCGCCGTCTGGGACCTCGTCGACCGGTTCTCCTCGACCGTCGCCGACGCCTACCGCCGGACCGAGTTCGACCGGCTGCGCCAGGACGAGCGTCGGCGGGACGCCGTGCTCGCCGCGCTGCTCGACGGCCGGGGCGGCGACCCGGCCCTCGCGTCCGCGGCGGTCGAGCTGCTCGACCTGCCGGCCGACCCGCCCTACGCCGTGGTCGCCGGCCCCCTCGGGGACGGCGAGGCGGACCGCCACGTCGAGCCGCTGTGCTGGCCCCAGCAGGCGCTCGAGGCGCGCGGCGTCCGGTCGGCGTGGACGATGCACGGCGGCCACCAGGTGGGGCTGCTGGCCGGTACTCGCTCCGCTCTGGTGTCGGTCGACGGCCTGCTGACGCCGTGTGCCCGCGGGCCGGTCGGGGTCTCCGCGCCGGTCGACGACCTGGCGCGGGTGGGTGCCGCCCTCCGGCAGGCCCGCCTCGCGGCGCAGCTGGCCGAGCCCGGCGGCCCGCCGGTCGTCATGCTGCGGGCCCGGCTCGTCGACGCCGTCGTGACCAGCGCCCCGGAGCTGACCTCGCTGCTGGTGGAGGACCAGATCGGTGAGCTGCTGCGGCTGCCCGGTGAGGAGGCCGAGGTGCTGCTCGACACCGTGTCCACCTGGTTGGACACCGGCATGTCCGCCGGCCGCAGCGCGCAGCGGTTGCACTGCCACCGCAACACGGTGCTCAACCGGCTGCGCCGCGTCGTCGCGGTGAGCGGCCACCGGCTCGACGGTCCGGAGGAGCTCGCCCGCTGGTGGATGGCGCTGTCGGCCTGGCGGGTCGCCCACCGCGGCGGCCGCCCGGTCACGCCACCCGCTGGCCCTTCGGCAGCGAGCGCGTCGGCGTCCGGAGCCGGCGGGTCGTGAGCAGCAGCGCGGCCCCTCCGAGCACCACGTTCGCGGCCAGTCCCGCCGGCCACACCGGGTCGGCGCCGCCGGCCTCGTGGACCTCCAGCGGCTGGGGCTCGAGCGGCTGCTCGGTCTGCACGGGCGTCGGGGTGCGGCGCAGGTCGCGCACCTGCCGCCCGATCTGGCCGAGCGGGTCGAGGTCGGCGGCGCGCGGCCCGACCTGCACGTCGCCCGGCGCGGGCTCGGGCAGCCGAGGGGCGGCGTCGGCGAGGACCACGAACGGGTTCGGCGCGAGCAGCCACCACGTGCGGTCGGTGCGCGAGCGGCTGGTCTCGTAGGTGTCGGTGCCGCAGACCTCGGGCGGCCCGACCGACGGGTCGGGAGCCGGCGGGAACGGCTCGCCGGGCGGCGGCTCCATGGGGCACGGCACCTCGAAGGTGACCGTGTAGCGCTCGGCGGTCACCGCCGTCGCCAGCCCGAAGACGATGAGCGTGCCGATCGTCAGGGCGAAGACCGTGAGGTAGGCGAGCACACCCGACGTCGTCGTCCGCGAGAGCACCGACGACAGGAACAGCGCCAGCGCGCACACGGTGCCGAGCAGCAGCGCCAGCACCACGGTGACGACGACGACGCGGCCGAGCGGCACGCCGTCCTGCGTCATCGCGTAGCCGACGAGCGGAGCGGTGAGGGCGAGGAAGACCAGCGCCGTGCCCCACGCTGCGGCGAGCTTGCCGACCGCGATGTCACCGGCCGACAGCCGCGTCACCTGCAGGACGGCGAGGGTGCCGCGCTCGCGGTCGCCGTTCACCGACTGCGCGGCGAGCGCCGGCACGACGAGCAGCGCGAGCCCGAGCACGAACAGCATCAGCCCGCCGTAGATGACGGTGCCCTTGTACGGCAGCTCCTCCGGCGGCAGGTTCGACAGGCCGGCCCGCAGCAGGGCCGTGAACGCCAGCAGCACCAGGAAGAAGGCGGCCAGCAGCCAGCGCCAGCGCCCGGCGCGGATGCGCAGCCGGAACTCCTGCCGCGCCACCGTCGCGATGCCCTGCGGCGTCACCGCTCCTCCGTCAGCTCGAGGTAGGCCGCCTCCAGCGCACCGCCGTGCGGCGAGAACGCGACGACCGGCACGCCGTCGCCGACGAGCGCGGCGAGCAGCGCGGCGGCGGCGTCGTCGGAGGGAAGGTGCACGTCGACACCGGTCGGCGTCGGGTCGTCGTGCGGGGAACCGTGGCGCTCGAGCGCGGCCAGCAGCGCGGCCGGGTCGAGCGCCCGCACCCGCCACGCGCGGGACGAGCGGCCGGTCGTGGGCAGCGCGTCGATGCGGTGCTCGCCCACCGTGCGGCCGCCGTCGACGAACACCACCCGGTCGGCCAGCTCCTCGAGGTCTCCCAGCAGGTGGCTCGACACGACCACCGCGGTGCCGCTGCGCGCCAGCCGCCGCAGCAGGTCGCGCAGCTCGACGCGGCTGCGCGGGTCGAGGCCGGACGCCGGCTCGTCGAGCAGCAGCACCTCCGGGTCGTGCACCAGGGCGCGGGCCAGACCGAGCCGCTGCTTCTGCCCGCGGGAGAGGGTGTGCACCGGCCGGTCGGCGTGGTCGAGCAGCCGGATGAGCTCGAGCAGCTCCACGGCGCGCCGGGCGGAGGTGGCGGCGCCCAGCCGGTACGCCTCGCCGACGAACCGCAGGTACTCGCGGGCGGTGAGGTTGTCGTAGAGCCCGAACACGTCGGGCGACCAGCCCATCCGGGCGCGGACGGCGTCGGACTCGGTGACCGGGTCGAAGCCGGCGACGCGGACGTCGCCGGCGTCAGGCACCAGCAGCGTCGCGAGCACCAGCAGCAGCGTCGTCTTGCCCGCTCCGTTGGGGCCGACCAGGGCGGTGACCTCGCCCGGTGCTGCCGTGAGGTCGATGCCGCGCACCGCCTCGACGTCGCCGAAGGAGCGCCGCACGCCGCTGGCCACGACGCCGCTGCCGGCGTGCGCCAGCCGGGCCGACGGCACCGCCGGGTCCGCGCCGAGCACGTCCGGAGTGTCCGCCATGCTCGGCAACCTAGGCCCTCCGCTCCGGGACGTCCGACACCTGGAGCAGGTGCGGGCTCGGGTCCTCTGACGCAGCGACGGGCGGTCCGGTTGCGTCAGGGCCCTGGAGCAGCGGCAGGCTCCGATGTCCTGACGCAAGGGCGGAGGGGTCGCTCTCGGTAGACTCGGCGGCCATGGGCTTGGTGGTGCAGAAGTACGGAGGCTCCTCCGTCAGCGACGCCGAGCGCATTCAGCGCGTGGCCGAGCGCATCGTCGCCACCAGGAAGGACGGCCACGACGTCTGCGTCGTCGTCAGCGCGATGGGCGACACCACCGACGAGCTGCTCGCCCTCGCGCAGCAGGTCTCGCCGCTGCCGCCGGGCCGCGAGCTCGACATGCTGCTCACCGCGGGGGAGCGGATCTCGATGGCGCTGCTCGCCATGGCGATCCAGAACCTCGGCGCGAGCGCGCGCTCGTTCACCGGGTCGCAGGCCGGCGTCATCACCGACTCGTCGCACGGCAAGGCGCGCATCATCGACGTGACGCCGGGGCGCATCACCACCGCGCTCGCCGAGGGGCACATCGCGATCGTCGCCGGCTTCCAGGGCGTCAGCCAGGACACCAAGGACATCACCACGCTGGGCCGCGGCGGCTCCGACACGACCGCCGTCGCGCTCGCCGCGGCGCTGCGGGCCGACGTCTGCGAGATCTACTCCGACGTCGACGGCGTGTACAGCGCCGACCCCCGCATCGTGAAGGACGCCCGGCACCTGCCCACCGTCAGCTACGAGGAGATGCTCGAGCTGGCGGCGTCGGGCGCGAAGATCCTGCACCTGCGCTGCGTCGAGTACGCCCGCCGCTACGACGTCCCGCTGGTGGTCCGCTCGTCGTTCAGCAGCAAGCCCGGCACGTTGATCACGAAGGAGCCGGCCGTGGAAGCAGCCATCATCAGCGGCGTCGCGCACGACCTGTCCGAGGCACGCGTCACGGTCGTCGGCGTCCCCGACAAGCCGGGCGAGGCGGCGCGCATCTTCCGCGCGGTCGCCGACGCCGAGGTCAACATCGACATGATCGTGCAGAACGTGTCGGGCGCCACCGACCGCACCGACATCTCCTTCACGCTGCCCAAGAGCGACCTGCAGACGGCGATGGGCGCGCTGGCCAAGGTGCAGGCCGAGGTGGGCTTCGAGAGCCTGCTGTCCGACGAGCTCATCGGCAAGGTGTCGCTCGTCGGCGCGGGCATGAAGTCGCACCCCGGCGTCACGGCCACGTTCTTCGAGGCGCTCTCGAGCGCCGGCATCAACGCCGAGGCGATCAGCACCTCCGAGATCCGCATCAGCGTCGTCTGCCGGGACACCGACGTGCCGGCCGCCGTCAAGGCGGTGCACGCCGCGTTCGACCTCGGCGACGCCGAGACCGAGGCCACCGTCTACGCCGGGACCGGGCGATGAGCGCGGGGCTGCGGGTCGGCGTCGTCGGCGCCACCGGCCAGGTCGGCGCTGTGATGCGCAAGCTCCTGCAGGACAGGGACTTCCCGGTTGCGCAGGTACGGTACTTCGCGAGCGCGCGCAGCGCCGGCACGGCGCTGCCGTGGCGGGGCGGCGAGGTGGTCGTCGAGGACGCCGCCACGGCCGACGTGTCCGGGCTCGACATCGCCCTGTTCAGCGCCGGCGCGACGACGTCGCGCGCGCAGGCGCAGCGCTTCGCCGACGCCGGCGCCGTCGTCATCGACAACTCCAGCGCCTTCCGCATGGACGACGACGTCCCGCTCGTCGTCAGCGAGGTGAACCCGCACGCCGTCGCGCAGCGGCCGCGCGGCATCATCGCGAACCCCAACTGCACCACCATGGCGGCGATGCCGGTGCTCCGGCCGCTGCACGCCGAGGCCCAGCTCGTGCGGATGGTCGCCAGCACCTACCAGGCGGTCAGCGGCAGCGGCCTGGCCGGCGTCGAGGAGCTCGACGAACAGGTGCGCAAGACCGTCGACCGGGCCACCGAGCTCGTGCACGACGGCGCCGCCGTCGACTTCCCGGAGCCCAAGAAGTACGTGCGCCCGATCGCGTTCAACGTGCTTCCCATGGCGGGGGCCGTGGTCGACGACGGCTCGTTCGAGACCGACGAGGAGAAGAAGCTCCGCAACGAGAGCCGCAAGATCCTCGAGATCCCGGACCTGCGGGTCTCCGGCACCTGCGTGCGGGTGCCGGTGTTCACCGGGCACTCGCTGTCGCTCAACGTGGAGTTCGCCCGGCCGCTGTCGGTCGAGCGCGCCGCCGAGCTGCTGCGCGAGGCGCCGGGCGTCGAGGTCGTCGACGTGCCGACCCCGCTGCTCGCCGCGGGCCGCGACCCGAGCTACGTCGGGCGCATCCGGCAGGACGGCGAGAACGGCCTGGCGCTGTTCGTGTCGAACGACAACCTGCGCAAGGGCGCGGCGCTCAACGCCGTCCAGATCGCCGAGCTGGTGGCCGCGGAGAAGGGCTCGTCGTGACCGACCCGACGCAGGCGCTCGGCGGCAGCGACCGGCAGGTCGTCGGTGGCCGCTACGAGCTGCGGGCGCTGCTGGGACGCGGTGGCTCGGCCGAGGTGTGGCGCGCCCGCGACACCAGCCTCGACCGCGAGGTGGCGCTCAAGCTCGTCACCGCCCCGCACGACGACAGCACCGCGCGCGCGGCCGACGAGGCGCGCACGCTCGCGCGGCTCAACCACCCCGGCCTGGTGCCGGTGTACGACGCCGGCACCGACGACGAGGGGCGGCCGTGGGTCGTCATGGAGCTCGTCGAGGGTGAGACGCTCGGCGACACGCTGCGTCGCGGCCCGCTCGACTCCGCCCGCACCGCGGTCATCGGCCGCTCGGTGGCCGAGGCGCTGGAGTACGTGCACGGCAGGGGCCTGGTGCACCGGGACGTCAAGCCCGCGAACGTCCTGGTCGGCACCGACGGCCGCTCGCGGCTCACCGACTTCGGCATCGCCCGGCTCATCGACTCGGCCAAGGTCACCGCCACCGGGATGATGGTCGGCACCGCCTCCTACCTCGCCCCCGAGCAGGTCGCGGGCGAGCCGGTCGGCCCGCCGGCCGACGTGTACGCGCTCGGTCTCGTGCTGCTGGAGTGCCTCACCGGCCGGCGCGAGTACGAGGGCGGCACGGTGGAGGTCGCGCTGGCGCGGCTGAACCGGGCCCCCGACGTGCCGCGCGACCTGCCGCAGGGGTGGCCGGCGCTGCTCACCGCCATGACCGCCCGCGAACCGGCTCGCCGGCCGTCGCCGGGGGAGGTGGCGCAGCAGCTGTCCGTCGTCGCCGCCGGCGGCGAGGCGACCACCACGGTGCTGCCCGCCGCCGCCGCGCCGTCGGCGACGCAGGTGCTCCCGCGCACCGCCGCGGCGGCGCCCCCCGCCGCGACGACCCGCACCGCGCGCCCCGTCGCCCGCCCGGCGCCGGCGCCGGCGCCGGCGTCGCGCTCGGCGACGCCGTGGGTGCTCCTGCTGCTCGCCGTCATCGCCGCGCTGGTCGTCGGCGGCCTGCTGTACGACCAGAGCCGCACGGCCGATCCCGGGGAGCTGCCGCAGATCAGCCCCGACCTGCCGGCCGAGGTGCGCGACCCGCTCCAGCAGCTGCAGGAGGCGGTGGACCAGTGACCGCCGTCCGCCCGCTCGCCGTGGCGGTCGGCGGCTCGGCCGTGTCGGTGCTGCTGCTGTCCGGCTGCGCCGCCGACCCGCGCGCCGAGATCCGCGCGCTCGTCGAGGACGTCACGGTCGAGGCGAACGAGCGGGACGCCGACGGCGTGCGCGCGGCGGTGGACGACCTCGTCCTCGCCGTCGACTCCGCCGTGGCCGCAGGTGACCTGCCCGAGGACGAGGCAGCCGCCATCCGTGCCGCTGCCCTCGCCGTGCAGGAGGGCGCCGACGAGATCGACCCCGACGTCATCGCCCGCCGCGAGGCCGAGGCCGAGGCGGAGCAGGCGCGGCAGCAGCTCGAGGCGGAGCGCCGAGCGGCCGAGCAGCAGCGGCAGCGCGACGAGGCCGAGCGCAAGGCCGAGGAGGAGGCCGAGAAGGAGCGCGAGCGCCTCGAGGAGGAGCAGGAGAAGGGCAGCGGCAAGGACGAGGAGGGCGACTGATGCGCCCGTCTCGCGCGTGGCTCGCCGGGCTGCTGCTGGGCGGCGCTCTGCTGCTCCTGACCGGCTGCTCGGTCGACGTCCGCGACGAGATCCGGGGGACGGTCGAGGACATCACCCTGGACGCCAACGCCCGCGACGCCGACGCCGTCCGCCGCGGCGTCGCCGAGCTGCTCGACCTGCTCGACCGCGCGGTGCGCGAGGGGGAGATGACCTCCGCCGAGGCGGCACGGATCGCCGAGATCGCGCAGCGGCTGGCCGCCGGCGCGCAGGCGCTCGAGCCCGAGCCGTCGCCGTCGCCGACCACCACGTCGCCGACGCCGTCGCCGACCACCACGTCACCCACCCCCGAGCCGACCACCGAGTCGCCGACGCCGGAGCCCACCACCGAGGAGCCGACGCCCGAGCCGACCACCGAGGAGCCGACGCCGGATCCGACCGAGCCGCCGGTGCTGCCGACCGCCGCGCCGACGTCGCCGCAGCCGTCCGCGCAGAGCTCGCCGGCCACCGGCTGACGGACGGTCAGCAGACCTCGGTGGTCAGGCGGTGCAGCAGCCCGTCGGCCTCGAGCTGGTCGGTGACGCCCGTGCCCAGCTCGGACACGACGTCCATCTCGAGCAGCGACTGGCCCCTGTCGAGGACGGTGCGGGTCGGTGCGAGCAGCTCGCAGTCCGCGAGCGTCACGCGCACCACGACGAGCAGGGACGGCGGGTCGTCGTCGTACAGGTCCCGCGGGACGTGTCGGTCCGCCGGCAGGCGCAGCGGCACTGCCAGCGGTGCCCGTGCGGACTCGTCGAGCAGCTGGACCCGCAGCCCCGCAGGTGCGCGCACCGCGGTGACCGTCACCTCGTAGCGCGAGCGGTTGGCCAGCCGCACCATCAGCTCGATGCCGGTGGGGAGGTGGCGCTCCTCGTACACGTCGGCCTGGACGGCCTCCTCGGCGGGCAGCTCACCGCACGACCACCGGTCGAGCTCGCTGCTCATGAAGCCGTGGTCGACGTCGACCGGCACCCGGTGCTCGCGCACCCCGGCGTCGGTGACGGCGCGGACCATGACGAACGGCCCTGCGTCGCCCGGCTCCTCCAGCCGGTCGCAGTCGATCGGCCGCAGCAGGGTCACGCGGGCGCCCTTCCGCGGCGCGATCCTGCGGCCCGCAGCGTCCTCCGCCGCCCAGTCGGTGCCCGCCAGCCAGACCCGGTCGAGCGCGACCTCGCGCGGGCCGGTGTTGCGCACGAACATCGGCAGCATCCTCGCCGGCCGGTCGTCGGGCGTGCGGCCCAGCCTCCCGGGGTCGCCCTCCACCTCCGGCGTCACCTCGAGCGACAGCGTCCCGGCATCGGACTCGCCGAGGCGGTCGGTGCGCCAGTCGGCCAGCAGCGTGCCGGACCCGAACCCCAGTGCGGCCGCCACCACCACGGCGAGCGGCGCGCGCCGGGCGAGCAGCGCGGCCAGCCGCGGGAGCCCGGGCAGCGTGCGCGCCGGCCGGCGGTCCTCGCCGATCGTGTCGCCGGGCGGCTCCCCGAGCTGCCAGCCGGGTCCGCCCTCGATCGTCACGGGCGGCGGTGGACGATGCTCCACGGCCGGAGGGTACGGCGCGCGGGCAGGTCGGGGAACGGCTCAGTCGGGTGGTGCCAGGCCGAGGTGCCGGGCGGCGAAGGACAGCTCCGCCCGCATCTGCCGCACCCGCTCGTCCACGACGAGCGAGCCGTGCCCCGCGTCGAACCGGTACACCTCGTGCGGCACGCCGCGCTCGGCGAGCGCGGCGAGGTAGTTCTCGATCTGCCGCAGCGGGCACCGCGGGTCGTTCGCGCCGGCGAGCACGAGCACGGGCGCCTGCACGGCGTCGACGTGGGTGAGCGGCGAGGACGCCCGGTACCGCTCCGGCACCTGCTCGGGGGACCCGCCGAACAGCGACCGGTCGAACGCGCGCAGCGGCTCCATCTCGTCCTCGTAGGCGGCGAGGTAGTCCGCCACCGGCACGGCGGCGACGCCGGCCGCCCAGCGCTGCGGGGAGGTGCCGAGCGCCAGCAGGGCGAGGTACCCGCCCCACGACCCGCCGGCCACCAGGCACCGGTCGGGGTCGCTGAGGCCGTCCGCCACCGCCCGGTCGTGGACGGCCACGACGTCCTCGAGCTCGGTGAGACCGGGTCGACCGGTGATCGCGTCTCGCCACGTCGAGCCGTAGCCGGTGGAGCCGCGGTAGTTCACGTGCACGACGGCGCAGCCGAGGTCGACCCACGCCGCGCGGTCGGCCGCGAAGCTGTCGCTGTCGTGATGCGTCGGGCCGCCGTGCAGCAGGAAGACGGTCGGGAAGGGGCCCGGACCGGGCGGCGTCGCGACCAGCGCGTGCACCGGCCCGCCCGGTCCGTCGACGAAGACGTCCCGGAGCGGCACGGAGGGCGGCGGCGGCGGGCCGGGCGGTGCGAGCACGACCGCGCCGGTCGACGACCGCACCACCGGCGGCGCGGCCGCCGACGACCACGAGAACTCGACGGTGCCGTCGGGCCGTGCCGTCGCGTCGCCGACCGAGCCCGCTGGCGTCGGCAGTGCCGTGACGGCGAGACCCGGCAGCTCGACGCGGTGCAGCGTGCTCCGGCCGCGCGCATCGGAGCGGACCAGGAGCGCCGAGCCGTCGGGGTACCAGTCGGCGTCGAGGTCGCCGGGCAGGTCGAGCGGGAGCCGCTGCTCCCGGCCGGTGACCGGGTCCCACAGCATCGGCGCCGGCCGCCCGTCGCGCTCGTGCAGGCACAGCACGCGCGGGTCGCCGGGCACGGGCGAGAAGCCGACGGCGTGCAGGCCGAGCCCCTCGCCGTCCCAGAGGTCGCCGACGACGGTGCCGTCGGTCTCCAGCACCCGCAGCGCGCGGTGCCGGGAGTCGCCGTGCTCGGAGTGCTCGAGCACGACGAGCCGCTCGTCGCGGCTGAGGTCGGCGACGTCGGCGTCGTGCTCGCTGCGGTACAGCACCGCCGGTGCGGCGTCGCCGGTGCGCAACCACACCGTCGAGCCGTCGTCGTCGGAGCAGCCGACGGCGACGGTCCGGCGGCCGAGCGCGAGGCCCGCCGAGTACGCGGCCGGCACCCCGGGCACCGCCTCGACGTCGTCACCGCCGTCGAACGGCTGTACTCGCCAGACCCCGAACTCGTCGCCGGCGGAGTCGTCGAACCACCAGACGTGCTCGCCGTCAGGCGACAGCGCGCCGTCGTGCGTGCCGTGCGGCCGGTCGGTGACCTGCCGGGTGGTGCCGCGCTCGCGGTCCCAGGCGTACAGCTCCCAGGTGCCGGTCGGGTTGCCGACGTAGAGGCACCGGTGCGGGGCGTCGAGGGCCCACTCCGGCAGCGAGACCCGGGCGGCACGGAAGCGCTGCTCCCACAGGGGCGCGGACGCGGTCTGCCGGGACACAGGCACGCCCGCCGAGGCTAGTCGCCGGTCAGCGGGCGCCGGCGGGGCAACTCGCCGCCTCGAGCGAGGCGAGCAGCGGGTAGCGCGAGCCGAAGAAGGCGCTGCCGACGTCGCGGGCGAGCCGCAGCTCGACCAGCGTGCCGCCCGTCCACGCCCGGCCGTCGGTGCCGAGGCGTGCGCAGTCGGTGACCGACAGCTCGGCGACGAGCTGGTGGCGGCCCGGCGGCAGCACCAGCGGCAGCGTCACGTCCTGCCCGTCCGGGCCGCGCAAGCCGGCCACGAGCCCGGGCGAGGGCTGCACCACCTCGACCGCGACGGCGGCGCCCGAGTCGTTCACGGCCTCGAGCGCGACGGTGGCGACGCCGGCGTCGACCTCCCACCCCCGCACGTGCACGCGGACGCCGTCGGCCCGGTCGACCGGCGCGGCCGGCACCGGCCGGGCCCGCAGCCCGTCGAGGTCGAGCCGCACCTCCGCCGGCGCCGTGCCCCCCGCCGAGCCCGCCCCGCGCAGGTCAGCCAGCAGTGCCCCCGCGGCGGCGGCCAGGAGCAGCGCGACCAGCACCAGCACCGCGCGGCGGATCGCGACGGCGTCGGGGTCGACGTCGACGAGCGCGTCCGCCGGTGTCTCGTCGAGCTGCCAGCCCTGGCCGCCCTCGATCGTCACCGGCGGCGGAGGCCGGTGCTCCACCGGCTCAGCGTACGGCGCACCGCCGGCCCCTGCGCGTCTGTCCGGACGCGACGAGGGGCCGCCCGCGGGCGGCCCCTCGTCCTGCTGTCGGGGTGACAGGATTTGAACCTGCGACCTCTGCGTCCCGAACGCAGCGCGCTACCAAGCTGCGCCACACCCCGCTCGGTGCAGCGAGACTACCGGACCGGCCCGGCCGACCGGCCGTCCCGACCGCTGGTGGGCACGAGCTCCAGCAGCGTCGCCTCCGGGCGGCAGCACAGCCGCACCGGCAGCCACGGCGAGGTGCCGAGACCGGCGCTGACGTGCAGCCACCCGCGGTCGTCGCGGGTCAGGCCCCGCGCCCGCCGGCGCGGCAGGTCGCAGTTCGTCACGACGGCGCCCGCGCCGGGCAGCCGCAGCTGCCCGCCGTGGGTGTGACCGGCGAGCACCAGGGAGTGCCCGTCGGACGCGAAGGCCTCCAGCAGGCGGCGTGCGGGCGTGTGCGTGACACCGATGCCGAGCACGTCCTCGCCGAGCGGCCCGCCGACCTGCGCGTACCGGTCGCGCCGCAGGTGCGCGTCGTCGGTGCCGGTGAGCACGACCCAGCTGCCGCGCAGCTCGTGCGCCGTCCGCCGGTGGGTCAGGTCGGTCCAGCCGGCGCCGGTGAGCGCGGCGGCCACGTCGGCCCACGGCAGGTCGGGCGCCCGGCGCACCGGTGGGCGGCCCAGCAGGTAGGCCAGCGGTGACGGTGGCACCGGCAGGTAGTAGTCGTTGTTGCCCGGCACGAACGCGCCGACGGCGCCGTCGGCCGTCAGCGCGCCCAGCGTCTCGGCGAGCAGCTCGGCGGCGTCCGGCGAGCTCACGTGGTCGCCGGTGGACACGACGAGGTCGGGGTGCAGCCGGGCGAGGCCGCGTACCCACGCCGCGCGCCGCCGGTGGCGGGGGAGCAGGTGGAGGTCCGACACGTGCAGCACCCGCAGCGGCGGGGCCCCCGGCGGCAGCACCGGCACCTGCTCGTGCCGCAGGACGGGCAGCTGCGGCTCGACGAACGGCCACGCGGCGGCGAGCGCGACGCCGGTCAGTCCTGCCGCGACCCGGGTGGCCGGCGAGGTCGCGCGGGGGGCCGGGAGCACCGGGTCAGGGTAGGCGCGTGCCGCGCGTAGGGTGCGGCGCGTGGCAGCGCTCAAGGACCGACTGCAGGCCGACCTGACCGCGGCGATGAAGGCCCGGAACGAGCTGACGACGGCGACGCTGCGGATGCTGCTCACGGCCGTCGGCACCGAGCAGGTCGCCGGCAAGGCGGCACGCGAGCTGTCCGACGAGGAGGTCCTGAAGGTCGTCGCGCGGGAGGCCAAGAAGCGCCGCGAGGCCGCGACGGCGTTCCGCGACGCCGGCCGCGCGGACCGCGCCGAGCGCGAGCTCGCCGAGGAGCAGGTGCTCGCGGCCTACCTGCCCGCCCAGCTCGCGGACGACGAGCTGGCCGCACTGGTCCGCGCCGCCGTCGCCGAGACCGGGGCTGCCGGGCCGCGCGACATGGGCGTGGTCATGAAGGCGGTCGTGCCGCGGGTCGCCGGCCGGGCCGACGGCGCGCGGGTGTCGGCGGCCGTGAAGGCGGCGCTGGCCGGCGGCTGAGCGGGCGGGTCTCTCGGCCGGTCAGTCCTCGTCGGGCCGGCCGGCGCCCTCGTCCGGCGCCTGCTGCTCGTCCGGCGCCGGCGCGCCACCGGGCCCTCCCGGCTGGTCGAGCGAGCCGCCGCCCCCGGTCCGACCGACCGGTTGCTGCGCCGGCACCTCGTCGCGGCCGTTGGACAGGTACAGCGTGATGCGGTCGCCGGCGTCGACCGAGCTGCCGGCCGCCGGCGAGGTGTAGGCGGCGTGGTCCTCCGGCACGCCGGCGGCGGGCACCCGGCCGCCTGGTTCATCGGGTACACCCCGCAGCTCGCCGGCGCGGTGTGGGTGGGCAAGCCGCAGCCGGAGGAGCTGAAGTTCCTCCGCATCGGCGACCGGTACTACCGCCAGGTGTACGGCGGCACCCTCCCGGCGTCCAT
>DATMJH010000499.1:0-3236 GCA_035554015.1 Mycobacteriales bacterium | reverse complement strand
CCTGAGCCGGTGCAGCGGGAGTTCGTCCGGCGGCTGCGCGCCGCCGGCGTGGCCACCACCGTGCGCGACACCCGCGGCCGTGAGATCGCGGGCGCCTGCGGGCAGCTGTCGGCGGCGCAGGGCGCCGCATCCGTGCCGCCGGTCGCGGCGGTGCCGCCGGCCGCACCGCCCACGAGCGGGCTGCTCCCCGGCTGACCGTGCTGCGCAGGGCAGGACGCGGCTACTCCCGCCGCGCGGTGGACGAGTTCCTCGCCCGGTGCGCGGCGAGCCTGGCCGACCGAGCGGCCGACGTGCCCGGGCTGCCCCCGCCGGCCAGCGGTGACCTGCCGCGCCTCGACGCCGGAGACGTGCGAGACGTCCGGTTCCCCGTCGTGGTCGGCGGCTACGACATGGCCGAGGTCGACGCGCTGCTCACGCGGGTCGCCAAGGTGCTGCCCGCGGTGTCCGACCGCCCGGGCTGGGGCGGCGACGCGCCCGCGTCGGCCGTCGGCGAGCCGCTGCACCTGCGGCGGTCGGCGCAGGGCTACGACGCCGAGCAGGTGCTCGCGTTCCTCACCCGGTGCGCGCACACCCTCGGTCCGAGGGTGAGCGAGGTGCCCGAGCTCGCCGGGCTGCTGCGGCGGCCGCGCACCGGCGATCCGGTGCGCGCGCGTGACGTCGAGACGGTGCAGTTCCGGGTGCGCCTCGGCGGGGTGTCCGTGGAGCAGGTCGACGCGCTGCTCGACCGGGTCGCCGGCGCGCTCGGGCGCTGACGGCGCGGTCGCGGCCGAGCGCGTGAGGGTCGCGCCACAACCCGCTCGAGGCGCCCCGACCGGGTTCGGACGCGACCCTCACCGCCTCAGCTCAGCAGCAGAGCGACCAGCAGCCCTGCCCCGACCACCGCGACGGCGCCGGCCAGCAGGTACCCCGCGATCCCGGTGGCCGGAACCCGGCCGCGCTTGAGCGCGGCGTCGGCGCGCGCGAACCGCACCGCTCCCGCCACGGCGCAGCCGACGCCCAGCACGATCACCACGGCGGCGAACCAGCTGTGCCCGGCGACGTCGTCGGCGAACTGCTCGACGGCCACGCCGCCGGCGACGAGCGCCAGGGCAGTGCGCACCCAGGCGAGCAGCGTGCGCTCGTTGGCGAGCAGGAACCGCGCGTCGACGTCGAGCTGGGCGGGGTCAGCGGGCGGCACGCCGCCACCCTAGGCAGTGCCTCGCGCTCGGGGTCAGGCGCCGAAGAACTGCGTGGCGAGCGACTGCAGCTGCGCCGGGCCGGGCGAGCCGGCGAGCTCGCTGCGATTGCTGGAGGCGCCGCGCAGCCACTGGGCGTAGACCTCGGCGAAGTCCCCCGCCGGCGTCGCGAAGTCGGTGCATCCCGAGCAGCCGTACCACGGCACCGACGCCGGGATGCCGCGAGCCGCCTGCCACGCTGCCCGCGTCGCCTCGGTCATCCGGACGGTGTCGTAGGCGTGGCCCAGCTCGTGGGCGATGACGTGACGGAGGAGCTCGTCGGACTGCGCGCCGCAGTCGCGGACGAACACCTCGACGACGCGGCGGTCGAGGTGGGCCAGCCCCAGGTAGCCGCTGCGGGCCGCCGCGAACTCGACGCGGAAGCCGCTGCCCTGCGCGGCGCTGCCGAGCGAGGCGAGCGCCGCGGCGCCGCGGCGCTGCTGCCAGCCGGCGCCCGAGCACAGGCTCGCGGCGGCGGCCTTGTCGGCGGCTGCCTTGTCGGCGGCGGCACGGTCAGCTGCGGCCCGCTCGGCTGCGGTCGGCTCGGCGGCGGCCTTGTCGGCGGCGGCCTGCTCGGCGGCACCCGCCGCTGCGTCGGCGGGAGCCGGCTCGGCCGCGACCTGCTCGGCCTGCGCGGCGACGACCGCCGCAGCGACCGCCGCAGCGGTCGGCGCGACGACCGGCTCCGTGGTGCTCGCCGCGGCGTCGCGGACGTACAGCTGCCCGCCGACCACCGTCACGAGCACGGTCGCGAGCGTGACCACCGTCGTCCAGCCGCGGCGCCCGTCGAGCGCGGCGCTCCGGCCCGCTGCGATCTCCCGACCCATGTCCAGCGCATCGGCACGCAGGGTGACTTCCTGAAGGGCAGTACGTCCGGATTAGGCGTGATCCACCCGGAACTCCTTCGGGTGAATCTGCACCCACAGTGACCGAGCCTCTCGTGTCGCGACCGGTGTCCGGTCCCGGCCGGGCGGTGCGCGGGCGCGACACCTGTGACACTGGGCGGGTGGCTGCTGCGCGCGACGTCGTCCTGCTGGGGTCGACCGGGTCGATCGGCACCCAGGCGCTCGACGTCGTCGCCCGCCACCCCGACCGGTTGCGGGTCGTCGGGCTCGGTGCGGGCGGCGGTCGGGTCGACCTGCTGGCCCGGCAGGCGCTGGACCTCGGCGTCGAGGTGGTCGCCGTCGCGCGGGCCACGGCGGCACCGGACCTGCAGCTGGCGTTCTACGCGGAGGCGCAGCGCCGCGGCTTCTCCGCCGGCGACTTCGCCGTGCCGAAGATCCTGGCCGGTCCGACGGCGCTGGCCGAGCTCGCGGCCTGGTCGCCGGGGCCCGGCACCGTGGTGCTCAACGGGATGACGGGATCGGTCGGCCTCGCACCGACGCTGGCGGCGCTGGAGGCGGGCTGCACGCTGGCTCTGGCCAACAAGGAGTCGCTGGTCGCGGGTGGCCCGCTCGTGACGCCGTACCGCGACCAGCTCGTGCCGGTCGACTCCGAGCACAGCGCGCTCGCGCAGTGCCTGCGCGGCGGCCGTGCCGAGGAGGTGCGCCGGCTGGTGCTCACCGCCTCGGGGGGACCGTTCCGCGGCCGGAGCCGCGCCGAGCTGGCCGGCGTCACTCCCGATCAGGCGCTGGCGCACCCGACCTGGGACATGGGGCCGGTGGTCACGGTCAACAGCGCGACGCTCGTGAACAAGGGCCTCGAGCTCATCGAGGCGCACCTGCTGTTCGACGTGCCGTACGACGCGCTCGAGGTCGTCGTGCACCCGCAGTCGGTCGTGCACTCGATGGTCGAGTTCGTCGACGGCTCGACGCTGTGCCAGGCCAGCCCGCCCGACATGCGGCTGCCGATCGCGCTCGGACTGGGCTGGCCCGACCGGCTGCCCGACGTCGCCGCGCCGGTCGACTGGAGCACCGCGCACACCTGGGAGTTCCTGCCGCTGGACGAGCGGGCCTTCCCGGCCGTGGCGCTGGCCCGGGCCGCCGGCGAGCGGGGCGGGACGGCGCCACGGCCGGGAAGGCC
>DATMJH010000498.1:0-2881 GCA_035554015.1 Mycobacteriales bacterium | reverse complement strand
GTGGCGCTGCACGGCGGCCTCCGCTGCCAGCACGAGCTTCTCCCGCACGGCGTGCGGCGCCAGCACCCACCCGGTGCGCAGTCCGGGCGCGAACGTCTTGGAGAACGAGCCGAGGTAGAGCACGTCGTCCGCCGCGGCCCGGGCGGCGATCGCCGGCGTCGGCGGCCCGTCGAAGCCGAGCAGCCCGTAGGGGTTGTCCTCGAGCACCAGCAGCCCGGCCGACCGGCAGATCGCGAGCACCTCGTCGCGCCGCGCCTCGGCCAGCGAGACGCCGGCCGGGTTGTGGAAGTTCGGGATCGTGTAGAGGAACTTGGCCCGCTTGCCGGCGGCGGCCACCGCGGCGATCGCCTCACGCAGCGCCTCGGGCACCAGCCCGTGGTCGTCCATCGGCACGTGGACGACGTCGGCCTGGAAGGCGGCGAAGGTGCCCAGCGCGCCGACGTACGACGGCGCCTCGCACAGCACGACGTCGCCCGGGTCGACGAAGATCCGTGTCACCAGGTCGAGCGCGTGCTGCGACCCGACGGTGACGACGACGTCGTCCGGCGAGCCCTCGACGCCCTCGAGCGCCATCACCTCGCAGATGAGCTCGCGCAGCACCGGGTCGCCCTGGCCGGAGCCGTACTGCAGGGCGGTGCCGCCGCGCGCCGCGACCAGCTCGCCGACGAGCTTGCCGACGACGTCGAGCGGCAGCGCCGACAGGTTCGGCATGCCGCCCGCGAGGCTGACGACCTCCGGCCGGGACGCGACGGCGAACAGCGCGCGGATCTCCGAGGCGCTCATGCCGTGCGTGCGGGCGGCGTAGCGCGAGGTGAAGGCGTCGAGCGTGACGCCGTGCGGCGGACCCGGGTCGGGCGGGGTACCGGTCGGCATGACGGGAGGCTACCCGCGAACCCCGGCCCGGCCGCCAGCCGTTTTCACCTGGTCCGCCCGGGTCGGGGGACCGCACGGCTACCGGCGGGCGCGCGTCGTCGCTACCCTTCCCGGCGTGGGGCAGCCGTCCGCAGGACCCCGGCCCGCGGTGTGGGTCGCCGCCGGCCTGGTGGCCGGTCTCCTGGCCGGCGTCGTCGCCGGTCTGCTGCGCGCGCCCCGCCCGGCCGCCGACGGACGCGCCGCGGGAGCCGCAGGGTGACCCGCCGCGCCGTCAACGTCACCCTCGACAACCTCGACGACCTTCCCTCGCGCTGCCGCACCTGCGTGTTCTGGGAGCTCGACCCGCTCTCGCACGACCGGGCGCTCGAGGCCGGTGACACCGCCTTCGAGAAGGAGTCGTGGATGTCCGCGACTCTGCTCGAGTGGGGGTCGTGCGGCAAGATCGCCTACGTCGACACCGTGCCGGCGGGCTTCGTGCTCTACGCGCCGCCGGCCTACGTGCCGCGCTCGGTGGCCTTCCCGACCTCCCCGGTCAGCGCCGACGCCGTCCTGCTCATGACCGGCCACGTGCTGCCGGACTTCCAGGGCGGCGGGCTCGGCCGGATGCTGCTGCAGGCCGTCGCCAAGGACCTCACCCGCCGCGGCGTCAAGGCGATCGAGGCGTTCGGCGACGAGCAGTGGTCGGCACCGGCCTGCGTGCTGCCGGCCGACTCGCTGCGCCGGGTCGGCTTCAAGACGGTGCGGCCGCATCCCCGCTGGCCCCGGCTGCGGCTGGAGCTGAAGTCGGCGGTGAGCTGGCGGGAGGACGTCGAGGTCGCCCTCGAGCGGCTGCTCGGGTCGATGAACCCCGACCCCCTGCTCAAGCCGGTCTAGCCAGGTCTAGCCAGCGCCTACAGCTTGGCGAGGTCCGGCAGCTTGAGGACGCCGGTCGGCGGGTCGAGGTCCTCGGGCAGGTAGAGCCGCTGCACGCCGATGAGCACGCCCTCGGCGACGGTGTCGCGGAAGGCCGGGTCGGCCAGCCGTGCGGCGTCGCCCGGGTTGGTGAGGTGGCCGACCTCGATGCGGACGGCCGGCATCCGGGTCAGCCGCAGCAGGTCCCACGTCTTGGCGTGCACCCGGCAGTCGAGCAGGTCGGTGCGCGCGACGACCTCGCGCTGCACGAGCGAGGCCAGCTTCTCCCCCACGGTCGACGTCGCGCCGGTGCCGGTGCCGAAGTGGTAGGCGGCGACGCCGTGGCAGCGCGGCGAGGCGGCGCGGTCGACGTGCAGGGACAGCACGAGGTCGGCGCCGGCGTCGTTGGCGAACGCGGCGCGGTCGGACTCCGACGGGTTGGTGTCTGGACCGCGGGTCAGCAGCGCGCGCACGCCGACGGCGGTCAGCCGGCCCTCGAGCCGGGCGGCGAGGTCCTCGACGAGCGCCGCCTCCTCCATGCCGTGCGCGCAGGCCCCGCGGTCACCGTCGCCGTGCGCCGGGTCGAGCACCACGACCTTGCCGGCCAGGCTCGACCCGCTGCGGTACAGCGCCTCGGTCTCGCGCAGCGCGTGCGGCCGCCCGCCGACGACCTTGCGACCGAGCTGCTTGAGCGCGCGCAGCGTCGCCGGTCCGCAGGTGCCGTCGGCGACCAGGCCGTACTCGCGCTGCAGGCTGCGCAGCGCCGCCGCCGTCCGCTCGCCGAAGACGCCGTCGGCGCGCCCGGCGTCGAAGCCCAGCTCGAGCAGCCGCTCCTGCAGCGCGGCGACGTCGTCACCGACGTACGGGCGCGTCGCCAGCGACAGGATGCGGTCGCCCAGGCTCCAGCGCGCGGCGGCCAGCGCCCGGTAGGTGTCCGGGCCGACGACGCCGTCGACCGACAGGCCGCGGTCCTGCTGGAAGTGCCGCAGCGCGCGGTCGGTCGCCTCGTCGAAGACGGGCTCCTCGGGCACGGCGGCGAGCAGGCCGAGCCCGGCGAGCGTCGCCTGCACGTCAGCGACGGCGGGGCCGCGGTCGCCGAGCCGGTACAGCTGGCGCT
>DATMJH010000497.1:0-3481 GCA_035554015.1 Mycobacteriales bacterium | reverse complement strand
CCGTCAGCCACCTGGCCGTCCGCTACGGCGTGAGCACCCGCGACATCGTCGCCGCGAACGGCCTGGCGTCCAGCGGCCTGATCCGCATCGGCCAGCGCCTGACGATCCCCGGCGGCGGGGCCGCCGCCCGTCCCGCGACGTCGTCCCAGACCCACAACGCCGGCGTGCGCATCCCCGACCGCGTCCGGCAGTCGGTCGCGCACCACCGGGCCGTGCTCGCCTCCCGGCCGCGCGTCAGCAAGGCGCAGGTGCGCGAGATCGTCGCGGCGACCGCCCGCCGGTACGGCGTCGACCCCTCGCTCGCGCTCGCGGTGGCCTACCACGAGAGCGGCTTCCAGCAGCACGTCGTCTCGCCGGTCGACGCCATCGGCGTCATGCAGGTGCTGCCGTCGACGGGGCGCGGCGTCTCCCGCATCGTCGGGCGCGAGCTCGACCTGCTCGACGTGCACGACAACATCACCGCGGGGGTGGCGCTGCTCGACCAGCTGCTCGCCTCCACCGGCAGCACCGACAAGGCGCTGGCCGGCTACTACCAGGGCCTGGGCTCGGTCGCCAAGCGCGGCCTGCTGCCGCAGACGCACGCCTACATCCGCAACGTCAACGCGCTGCGGCCGCGCTTCGGGGGCTGAACGCGGTCCCGCTCCTACACTCGGGGACCGTGGACACCGCCGTGACCCCCGGGGCTCCCCCGGTCGACCCGGCGGCCGACCCCCTCGTCGGGCGCCTGCTCGACGGGCGCTACCGGCTCGACCGACCGCTCGCCCGCGGCGGCATGGCCACGGTGTACCTCGGCACCGACACGCGGCTCGACCGCGTCGTCGCGGTCAAGGTGCTGCGGGCCGCGCTCGCCGAGGATCCCGAGTTCGTCGAGCGCTTCACGCGCGAGGCGCGCGCGGCGGCGGCGCTGTCGAGTCCCGACGTCGTCGCCGTCTTCGACCAGGGCCGCGACGCCGCCACCGGCGCGGCGTACCTGGTCATGGAGCACGTGCGCGGGCGCACCCTGCGCGACGTCCTGCGCGAGCGCGGCTCGCTGCCGGCGGGCGCGGCGCTTCGGCTGCTGGAGCCGGTGCTGCGCGCCCTCACGGCCGCGCACGCAGCCGGCATCGTGCACCGCGACGTCAAACCCGAGAACGTCCTCGTCGCGGACGACGGGCGCGTGAAGGTCGCCGACTTCGGCCTGGCCCGCGCCTTCCAGACCTCCAGCCTGACGGCGACGACCGGCGTCCTGCTCGGCACCGTGGCCTACCTCGCCCCCGAGCAGGTCGAGCACGGCAGCGCCGACCCGCGCACCGACGTGTACGCGGCGGGCATCGTGCTGTGGGAGCTGCTCACCGGCACGCCGCCGTACGAGTCCGACAGCCCGCTCTCGGTGGCGTACCGCCACGTGCACGAGGACGTGCCGGCGCCGTCGACGGTGGTGCCGGGCGTCCCGCCCGCCGTCGACGAGCTGGTCCTGCGCGCGACGCGGCGCGACCCGGCTGCCCGGCCCGTCGACGCCGGCGCGCTGCTCGCCGAGGTGCGTGCCGTGCTCGCCGACCTGCCGGACGAGCACCCGACCCTCGTCGTGGCCCACTCCCGCCCGGACCAGCCGACCCTCGTCGTCCCGCGTGACGAGCAGCCGGTCGAGCGCGCACCCCGTCGACGACGCCGCGGCGTGCTGTGGGCGCTCGTCGTGGCCCTGCTCGCGGCCGCGGCGCTCGGCGGCGGCTGGTACCTCGGCACCGGCCGCTACGCCGACGTCCCCGACGTGCTGCGAGACGACGAGGCCGCCGCCACCCGGGCGCTCACCGCCGCCGGGTTCGAGGTCGAGATCGACCCGGCCGGCCGGCACGACGAGGTGGTGCCCGTCGGCCGCGTCGTCGACCAGGACCCGGACCCCGACTCCCGCGTGCGCCGCGGCGCCGTCGTCACGCTGGTGCTCAGCCTCGGGCCGGACCGGCGGACCGTCCCGGACGTCGCGGGGCAGGACGTCGCTGCCGCCACCGCGGCGCTGGCCGCGCTCGACCTGCCTGCCGGGCCGACGGTCGAGGAGTTCAGCAGCCAGCCGAAGGGCACGGTGCTGCGCACCGAACCGGCCGCCGGCGCGTCCGTGCGCCCGGACACGCCCGTGACCCTCGTCGTCAGCAAGGGTCTGGAGATGCTGCCGGTCCCCAGCGTCGTCGGCCGGCCGCGGGCCGAGGCCGCCGCGGCGCTCGAGGACGCCGGGTTCGCCACGGCCGTCCGCGAGGTCTTCAGCGACTCCGTCCCGAAGGGCGTCGTCGCGGCGCAGGAGCCGCGCGAGGGCACAGCCCCGCGGGGCGCCACCATCACGCTGACGGTCAGCAAGGGCCCCGACCTCGTCGCCGTGCCGGACGTGACGGGACGGCGGCTGGCGGAGGCACGCGCGGCGCTCGAGGCCGCCGGGTTCCAGGTCCGCGTCGTGGACGTGCCCGGCGGGCCCGACAGGGTGCTGCGCACCGACCCGGAGGCCGGCGCACGGGCCAAGCGCGGGAGCGCCGTCACCGTCTACACGTTCTGACCCAGAGACGCGCAGAACGCCTGCCGTTCCGGCGGTTCCGCCCACCCGGAGGGTGAGCATCGGCTCATCCCTCTCCCGCAACGGCCCGTGCTCTGGCAGTCTCGACCGGTGCCCCCTCGCAAGCCCTCACCCGTCGGCTCCCACATCCCCGTCGCCGGTGGGCTGACGAAGGGCCTGGCCTACGCGCGGGAGATCGGCGCACGGGCGATCCAGGTGTTCGTGTCGAACCCGCGCGGCTGGGCACCGAGCCTCGGCGACCCGGCCCTGGACGCCGCCTTCGGCGAGGCCTGCGCCGGCGCGGGCATCCCGGTCTTCGTCCACGCCCCCTACCTGGTCAACTTCGGCTCGCCCACCGAGGCGACGCTCACGAAGTCGTGCCAGGCCGTGCGGCACGCGCTGCGTCGTGGCGCGGCCATGGGCGCCCGCGGCGTCGTCGTGCACGCCGGCAGCGCCGTGGCCGGTGCCCACCGCGACGACGCGCTGCGCCAGCTGCGCACGCACTGCCTGCCCCTGCTCGACGAGCTGACCGACGACGGCCCGCGGCTGCTCGTCGAGCCCACGGCCGGCGGCGGGCAGGCGCTCGCGGCCACCGTCCAGGACCTGGCGCACTGGTTCGAGCAGGTCGATGCGCACCCCATGCTGGGCGTCTGCCTCGACACGTGCCACCTGTTCGCCGCGGGGCACGACCTCGCCGCGCCCGGCGGGATGAAGAAGACGCTCGACGCGCTGGTGAAGACCGTCGGGCGCGGTCGGCTGATGCTCGTGCACGCCAACGACTCGAAGGACCGGCTGGGGTCCGGCCGCGACCGACACGAGTCGATCGGGGCCGGCCACATCGGCAAGGACCCCTTCGCCGAGCTGTTCCGGCACCCCGCCACCCGCGGCGTCCCCGTGGTGGTCGAGACCCCCGGCGACGCCGCCAGCCACCGCCAGGACGTCGAGCTGCTCTGCGCCCTGCGCGAC
>DATMJH010000496.1:0-13880 GCA_035554015.1 Mycobacteriales bacterium | reverse complement strand
CTGCCCGCCCTCACCGCCTTCCTCGACGCCCTGGCGTCGGCGGGCCAGCCGGCGGTCGTGGTGCTCGACGACTGCCAGTGGGCCGATCGGCTGACCGAGCGCCTGCTCGCCACGCTGCTCGACGAGCCGGCGCCGCGGCTGGGCGTCGTGGTCGCGTTCCGGTCGGAGGAGGTGCCGCCGGCCGCGCCGCTGCGGTCGCTCGCCGGGGCCCGGCCGCTGCACCTGGGGCCGCTGGAGGCCAGCGCGATGGCGGCGCTCGCCGAGTCGATGGCCGGGACGCTCCCGCGCACGGCCCTCGACACGGTCGTGCGGCTCGCGGACGGGAGCCCGTTCATGGGCGCCGCCGTGCTGCGCGGGCTGGTCGAGTCCGGTGCGCTCGTCGGCACCGGACGCGGCTGGCAGGTCGACGGCGAGGCGATGGCGGGTGTGCAGGCCGCCCGCCGCTCGGCCGCGCTGCTGGTGCGCCGGCTCGAGCTGCTCCCCGCGGACGCGCTGCACCTGCTGTCCGTCGGCGCCGTGCTCGGCAAGGAGTTCGACGTCGCGCTGGCCGTGCAGCTCGCCGGCAGCAGCCAGGGCGCGGCCAGCGCGCTCGACCAGGCGCGCCGCCGCAGGCTGCTGTGGCTGGACGACCGCACCGGCCGGTGCAGCTTCTTCCACGACAAGATCCGCGAGGCGCTGCTCGGCCGGCTGTCGGACGACGACCGCCGGGTGCTGCACGGGCGTGCCGCGGACGCCCTGCTGGCCGCCGGGGAGGTGCCCGTCTTCGACCTCGCCTACCACCTCGACGCCGCCGGGCGGACCCGCCAGGCACTGCCGCACGCGCTCGCCGTCGCGGAGCAGGCCCGTGCCCGGCACGCGCTCGACACCGCCGTCGTGCACTACCGGATGGCCGAGCGCGGCGTGCCGGACGACGACGTGCGCACCCGCCGCCGCATCGCCGAGGGCCTCGGTGACGTGCTCGTCCTGCAGGGCGGCTACGACGAGGCCGAGCGGTACCTCGCCGACGCCCGTGCGCTCGTCGACGACCGCATCGAGGCCGCGGCGCTCGAGGGCAAGCTCGGCGACCTCGCGTTCAAGCGCGGCGACGTCCCGCGGGCGCGCGACCACGTCGAGGGGGCGCTGGCCCGGCTCGGCCGGCCGGTGCCGCGCCACGCCGTCGTGCTGCTCGTGCGCCTGGTCTGGGAGCTGCTCGTGCAGGCGGTGCACACGGCGGTGCCGCGCACGACTGGACGCCGAGCGGCGCCGGCTCCCGAGGCCGACGCGCTCGCCATGCGGCTGTACTCGCGGCTGGCCTACGTCTACTGGTTCGTCAGCGGGCGGGTGCCGTGCGCGTGGTCGCACCTGCGCGGCATGAACCTCGCCGAGCGCTACCCGCCGTCGGCGGAGCTCGCCCAGGCGTGGTCCGAGCACGCCCCCGTCATGACGATGGTGCCGTGGATCTCCCGCGGCGAGCGCTACGCCCGCCGGTCGCTCGAGGTGCGCACCGCGCTCGGTGACGTGTGGGGCCAGGGGCAGAGCCTGGGCTTCCTCGGCGTCGTGCTGTACGCCGGGTCGCGGTACGACGAGGCGCAGGCCGCCTGCGAGGACGCGCTGCGGCTGCTGCAGCGCACCGGCGACCGGTGGGAGGCCAACACCGCGCAGTGGCACGTGGCGATGTGCCACTACCGCACCGGCCGGCTCGCCGACGCCGCCGCCGTCGCGCAGGAGGTGCATGCCGCCGCACGGGCGATCGGCGACGCGACGTCGAGCGGCATCAGCCTGTCGGTCCTCGCCCGCGCCCGGTCCGGCCGCGTCGACGCCGACCAGGTCGCCGGGGAGCTCGGCCGCGAGGAGGTCGACGCGCACACCTACAGCGAGCTGCGTCTGGCCGCGGCGCTGCACGCCCGCGCCTCCGGTGACCTCGAGGGCGCGGCCGAGCACCTGCGCGCCGCCATGCGCAACACCCGCCGGCGCGGTCTGCGCCAGGAGTACGTGGCGCCGGTGCCGGTCTGGTACGCGACGGTGCTGCGCGAGCAGGTGGAGGCCTGGCCGCCGCACGACCCGCGCGGACGGCGCCGCACCCGACGGCAGGCCCGCCTCGCCGTCGCACGAGCGCGCTGGTGGTCGCTGAGCTACCGCAACAACGCCCCGCACGCGCTGCGGGAGGCCGCGCTGCTGGCGGTCCTCACCGGAGCCGACCGGCGGGCGGCCCGGCTGTTGCGGCGCAGCGCCGCGGTGGCCGAGCGGCACGGCGCGGCCTACGAGACCGCCCTGACCCAGCGGCAGCTGGCCGAGCTGCGCGGCGGCGACGTCGAGGCCGCTGACCGGGCGGTCGCGGCACTGGAGGTGCCGCCCGACGCGCTCGACCCGGAGCTGACCGAGGCGTCGGTCTCCCTGTTCGACCGCTTCACCACGCTGCTCGCGGTGGGCCGGGAGATCACCGCCGCGACCTCGTACGCGGCCCTCGAGGACGCCGTGCGCGCCGCCGGGACGACGCTGCTGCGCGGTGAGCGGTGCCACCTCGTGCAGGTCGCCGCGCTGGACCACCACCGGCTGCTGACGCAGTCCGGCGAGCCGGTCGACGCCGTCAGCCGCACGGTGCTCGCGCAGGCGGTCGAGCGCCGCGAGCCGGTGGTGGCGGGCGAGCCGGCGCACGCCGACAGCGAGAGCCTGCTGCTGTCGGGCATGCGCTCGGTGCTCGCGGCTCCCGTCTTCCTCGACGGCGAGCCGGTGTCGTGCTTCTACGTGACGCACCGCCAGCTCGGTCACCTGTTCGGCGACGAGGAGGTGCAGCTCGCCGCGTTCGTCGCCACGCTCGCCGGCGCCGCGCTCGAGCACCTCGCCGGCAGCGAGGCGCGGTTCCGGTCGCTCGCCCAGAACAGCAGCGACGTCCTCACGCTCGTCGACGGCGACGGCGTCGTCGGCTACCAGAGCCCGGCGGTGCACCGGGTGTTCGGGCTGCCGGCGCACGGCGTGGTCGGCAACCCGGTGTCGACGTGGGTGCACGCCGCCGACGTCGAGCGGTTCTCGGCCGCCCTGAACCGGGCGCTGCTCAACGGCGAGACGCGCGTGGAGCACCGGGTGCGGCACGGCGACGGCTCGTACCGGCACGTCGAGACGGCCATCCGCGACCTGCGCGACGAGCCGACGGTGCGCGCCGTCGTGCTGAACACGCGCGACATCAGTGACCGCCGCCGGCTCGAGGACGAGCTGCGCGAGCGCGCGCTGCACGACTCGCTCACCGGGCTGCCGAACCGCGCGCTGTTCCTCGACCGGGCGCGGCACGCGCTCGAGCGCTCCCGCCGCCGCCCGTCGCCGTTCGTCGTCGCGTTCCTCGACCTCGACGACTTCAAGTGGGTCAACGACACCTTCGGGCACCTGGCCGGCGACTCGCTGCTGCGCGAGGTCGCCAGCCGGCTGGTGGGGTGCGTGCGCCCGGCCGACACCGTCGCGCGGCTCGGCGGCGACGAGTTCGCCGTGCTGCTCGAGGACACCGACCTGCCCGACGCCGTCGACGTCGTCGAGCGGATGCTGCAGCAGACGTCGCTGCCGGTCGACATCCTGGGCCACGACGTCGTCGTGCACACCAGCATCGGCATCGCCCGCGCCGACGACCCCACGGCGACGCCCGACCAGCTGCTCGCCCAGGCCGACGCCGCGATGTACTCGGCGAAGGCCCGTGGCAAGCACCGCTACGACCTGTTCGCGCCGGCGATGCAGGCCGCCATGGAGCAGCGCTCGCGCGTGCGCAGCGAGCTCGACCGCGCACTGGCGAACGACGAGCTGGTCCTGGAGTACCAGCCGATCGTCGACCTGCGGACCGGCCGCCGGGTCGGTGCCGAGGCCCTGGTGCGGTGGCAGCACCCGGAGCGCGGCCTGCTCACGCCGGGGGAGTTCATCGAGCTGGCGGAGGACTCCGGCCAGATCCTCGGCATCGGCGCCTGGGTGCTGCGCACCGCCTGCCACGACGCCGCGCGGCTGCTGGGCGACAGCGCCCGGGTGAGCGTGAACGTCTCACCGCGGCAGCTGCAGCACCCGTCGCTGGTCCAAGACGTCGCGGCGGTGCTCGACGAGACGGGGTTGTCGCCCGCCCGGCTGCTCCTGGAGATCACCGAGACGGCCACGCTGACCGGGTCGGCCAGCGAGGTCAGCTCGACGATCGATCGGCTGGCGGAGCTGCGCGAGCTCGGCCTGCAGCTCGCGCTCGACGACTTCGGCACCGGGTACTCGCCGCTGTCGTACCTGCGCCGCTTCCCGGTCGACCTGCTGAAGATCGACCGCTCGTTCGTCACCGACATCACGCGCAACCCCGAGGACGAGGCGATCGTGCGCGGCGTCGTCGAGATGGCGCACGCGCTCGGGATGAAGGCGCTGGCCGAGGGCGTGGAGGACCGCGACCAGCTCGAGCTGCTGCTCGCGCTCGGGTGCGACCTCGCGCAGGGCTACCTGTGGGCGCGGCCGGCGCCGGTCGAGGAGGCCGCGGCGGCGCTCCGGCTGCCCGGCCCGCGCCGCTCCGGGAGCTGACCCGCTCGGTGTGCCCCGCGCCGGGCGGGGGGAGATCGTGCCCGTGACCGCTCCCGGACCCGAGCTGACGAGCGCGCTGGCGGCGCTGCGCGACCGCCTCGGCGAGGTGCGGCTCGGCCTGGCGACCGCTGACGCCGACGACGCCCGCCGGGCCGCGCGCGCCGTGGTCGAGCAGGTGGACGACTACCTGCTCCCGCGGCTGCGGTCACTGGACGCGCCGCTGCTCGCCGTCGTCGGCGGCTCGACCGGCGCGGGCAAGTCGACGCTGGTGAACAGCGTCGTCGGCACCGAGGTCTCCACCGCCGGGGTGCTGCGCCCGACCACCCGCTCCCCGGTGCTGGTGTGCGCGGAGGCCGACCGCCGGTGGTTCCTCGACGACCGGGTGCTGCCCGGGCTCAGCCGCGTCACCGGCGGCGACGCCGGGCCGGGCATCCTGCGGCTGACGACGGCGGCGACGATGCCCGGCGGCCTCGCGCTGCTCGACGCGCCCGACGTCGACAGCGTCGTCGAGAGCAACCGCGAGCTCGCCGCGCAGCTGCTGTCGGCGGCCGACCTCTGGCTGTTCGTGACGACGGCTGCCCGGTACGCCGACGCCGTGCCGTGGGAGCTGCTGCGCACCGCTCGGCAGCGGTCCGCCGCGCTCGCGGTGGTGCTCGACCGCGTGCCGCCCGAGGCGGTGCGGGAGGTCGCCGACGACCTGCGCCGGATGCTCGACGACGCCGGCCTGCCCGACGCCCGGCTGTTCGTGGTCGAGGAGGCGCCGCTGCAGGCCGGCCGGCTGCCCGAGCGCGAGGTCGCTCCGGTGCGCGACTGGCTGCACGGGCTCGCCGCCGACGAGCAGGCCCGGGCCGACGTCGTGCGGCAGACGCTCGCCGGTGCGCTGGACAGCCTCGACGAGCGGGTCGGTGCCGTCGCCGCTGCGGTCGACCGCCAGGCGGTGGCGGCCGACGCGCTGCGGGACGTCGCCCGCAGCAGCTACGAGGCGGCCCGCGACGAGGTCGACGACGGTGTGCGCAGCGGCACGCTGCTGCGCGGCGAGGTGCTCGCGCGGTGGCAGGACGTCGTCGGCACGGGGGAGTGGATGCGCTCGCTGGAGAGCCGCATCGGCCGGCTGCGGGACCGGGTGACCGCCGTGGTGACCGGCCGGCCGACGCCGGCCGAGGACCTGCAGGACGCGCTGGAGTCGAGCGTCGAGCGGCTGCTGCGGGTGGCGGCCGATCGCGCGGCCGAGCGGACCGTGACCGCGTGGCGGGCCACGGCCGGTGGCGCCGACCTGCTCACCGACCGCGGCTTCGACCGGGCGTCAGCGGGCTTCGGTGAGGCCGCGGCGGCGCAGGTGCGCGACTGGCAGGGCACCGTGCTCGACCTCGTGCGCACCGAGGGCGCCGACAAGCGCTCGACCGCGCGGGTGCTGTCGTTCGGGGTGAACGGCGCGGGACTGGTGGTGATGGTCGCCGTGTTCGCGCACACCGGCGGCCTCACCGGCGGGGAGGTCGCGGTCGCCGGCGGCACGTCGGCGGTCGGGCAGAAGCTCCTGGAGGCGGTGTTCGGCGACGCCGCGGTGCGCCGGCTCGCCGCCCGCGCCCGCGATGACCTGGCGGCGCGGGTCGACCGGCTGCTCGCCGCCGAGCGGGCGCGCTTCACCGGCCTGGTCGACGCCGTCGCGCCGGCCGAGGCCGGCGGTGAGCCGCTGCGTCGGGCGCTCGCCGACCTGGCCGCCGCGCGCACCGCCGGACGGTCGCGGTGAGGCGCCGCGAGGTGCCGCTGACCGACCGGCTCGCGGCGCTGCGCGACGCCGTCGAGGCCGCCGACGGATACCTGCCGCTGACCGACCTGCGCGCGCCGCGCGACCTGCTCGGCAAGGCCGGCGCGCGCACGGCGCTCGGCGACGCCACCGTCGTGGCGCTGGCAGGGGCCACCGGAAGCGGCAAGTCGACGCTGTTCAACGCGCTCGCGGGGGCGGAGGTCTCCCCACCCGGCGTACGGCGCCCGACGACCGGCACCGCGCACGCCTGCGTCTGGGGCGAGGACGCGACGCGCCTGCTGGACTGGCTGGGCGTCCCGCGGCGGCACGTGCAGACCGATCCGGACCCGGCGCTCGACGGGCTGGTGCTGCTCGACCTGCCCGACCACGACTCGACCGCCGTGCAGCACCGGCTCGAGGTCGACCGGCTGGTCGAGCTGGTCGACGTGCTGGTGTGGGTGCTGGACCCGCAGAAGTACGCCGACGCCGCCGTGCACGACCGGTACCTCGCGCCGCACGCCGAGCACGCGGGAGTGCTCGTCGTCGTGCTGAACCAGGTGGACCGGCTCGACCCGCTGGCGCGCGAGGCCTGCACCGGCGACCTGCGCGCGCTGCTCGACCGTGAGGGGCTGCGCGAGACGCCGCTGCTGACGCTCTCGGCCCGCACCGGTGAGGGGGTGCCCGAGCTGCGCGCGCTGCTCGCCGCGCGTGTGCGGGCCCGCCGGGCGGCCTCCGACCGGCTCGCCGCCGACGTCCGGCAGGTCGCGTCCGGGCTGTCGTCGTCGTGCACCGGCCGGGCCGGGGAGGTGCGCGACGCGGACCGCACCGCGCTGGTGCGGGCGCTGTCCGACGCCGCCGGCGTGCCGGTCGTCGAGGCGGCGGTCGAGCGCTCGGTGCGCAGCGCCGGGGTGGCGGCGACCGGCTGGCCGGTGACCCGGTGGGTGCGCGGCGTGCGTCCCGACCCGCTGCGCCGGCTGCACCTGTCGGGCCGCGGCGACGAGCGGTTGCGCACGTCGTTGCCACCGGCCTCCGGGGCGCAGCGGGCCGCCGTGTCGGACGCGCTGCGTCGGGTGCGCGACGCCGCGGGGCGGGACCTCGCCGACGGCTGGCGCGACAGCCTGCGGGAGTCGCTCGCCGAGCGCGAGGCGGAGCTGGCCGACCGGCTCGACCGGGCGGTGGCCGGCACCGAGCTCGGCGTGCAGCGCATGCCCCGCTGGTGGTCGCTGACCGGGCTGCTGCAGTGGCTGCTGCTCGCGTGCGCCCTGGTCGGTGGGCTGTGGCTGCTCGCGCTCGCGCTGATCGGCTTCGCGCAGCTCGACGAGGTGCTGCCGTTGCCGGAGGTGTCCGGGGTGCCGATGCCCACCGCGCTGCTGTCGGGCGGGCTGGCGGCCGGTGCGCTCCTGGCGTTCGTCGTGCGGCCGTTCGTGCGCTCGACCGCCCGGCGACGGGCGCGCCGGGCCGGTGACCGGCTGCGCGACCGCGTCGAGCAGGTCGCGCGCGATCAGGTGCTCACGCCGGTCGAGCAGACCGTGAGGGCGCACGAGCGGTGGTGCCGCGCGCTGGCTCGCGCGCGGGAGTAGCCGGCGGGTCAGCCGGTGCTGGGCAGGTCTCGCGGCGGAGCGCCGCGGGCCGCCGCGGACCACCGCACCGTCAGGTCCGACCCGCGCAGGCTGCGCACCTGCAGCGGCAGCTGCGGGTCCTCGTGGACCTCCAGCAGCTCCTCGCCCGCGACGCCGTCCTGGTCGCCGGCCTCGACCGGCAGCGCGAAGAGGTCGCCGCTGCGGGTCCACAGCGCCGCCCCGTCGACGACGCGTCGTGCGGTGCTGACCGCGTCGACCCCGAACCACTCGTCCGGCCGGAAGGTCAGCACGTCCTCGCGCACGTCCTGCAGGCCGTCGCCGTCCAGGTCGCCGGCGCGCACGACGACGGCCAGGTCGTCGCCCTCCCGCGTCCGCACGCGGTGGCCGTCGGCCAGCCGCTCGACGACGTTCAGCGAGCGGGTCTGCGACGTGCCGCCCGCCTCGCTGCTGACGGCGACCCCGACGAGCAGCTCGTCGCGGCCGTCGCCGTCGGCGTCCGGCGCGGTGTCCAGCACGCCCACCGCCGCGCCGGACCAGTCGTCGCCGTCGGGGACGGGCGCGGACACCTGGTGCCTCGTGGTGCTCAGCAGCGCGCCGGACCGCGCGTCGCGGCGCTCCACGACCACGTCCATGCTCAGGCCCTCACCGGATGAGGAGCCGAAGCGGCCGAGCGCCGCGACGCCGTCGTCGATGCCCGCCAGGTAGAGCCAGTCGTCGGAGACGACCTCCCACACGGTGCCGCCGTCGGCGCCGGACAGCACGGCGAAGCGCGAGCCGGGCCAGTCGACGTGCAGACCGAGGTCGGCGGCGCCGTCGCCGTCGACGTCGTGACCCAGCGGGAAGGGCCACGCCAGACCACCCGGTGTCGTCACCGCCCAGTGCCGGGTCAGCCCGGGGCCGGACAGCAGCTCCAGCTCCACCGCCGCCTCCCGCTCACCTCCGGTGCACTGCTGCACGTCGAGCGCGCCGGCGCACACGGTGTCGAGGTCGCCGACCCGCTCGGTGGTCCAGAGCAGCTCCCCGCGCCCGTCAGCCACCACCTGCCCCACCGGCAGCAGCACCGAGATCGCCGCCTGGCCGGCCACCTCCCGGTCGGCGACGGCGGTGCCGGTCGGCCCGTCGAGCAGTACTGCGCTCGTGCCGCTGCGCACCCGCTCGTCGACGTCGTCGGCCCAGGCGACCAGCGCCCCGGCGCCCGCGTACGACGCGTCGACGTCCAGGTCGATGCTGCTGAGCGCGACGTCGGCGACGCCGTCGCCGGTGACGTCGTCGGACACCAGGGGGAGCACCGCGAGCGCGGTCGAGCGCAGGACGTACTCCGACCGCCAGGTGAGGCCCGCCGGGTCGGTCGACCAGCTGTACCGCTCGTCCAGGTCGCCGTCGCGGGTGGTCTCCCAGACCGTCGTGCCGTCGGCGCCCGAGACCACGCCGACCGACGTCGTCAGGTCGGCGCGGTACTCGTAGCTGCCCGCGGCCTCGCTCTCCTCGACGACGAGCTGCTCGGTGCCCGCCGTGACCACGTACAGCAGGTCGTCCGCACCGTCACCGGTCAGGTCGCGGCCGACCGGGAAGGCCAGGGCGCCGAAGCCGTCGGCGAGATCGCGGGACCACAGCAGCGCCGCGTCGGTGCCGCGGCGGGCCTGCAGCACCAGGGTGCCCGCCTCGAAGGACAGCGTCAGCACGTCCTGCAGCCCGTCGCCGTCCACGTCGCCGGCGGCACCCGTGCCGGCCCACGGCCCGGGCTCGCCGCCGCCGCCGTCGAGCCCCGGCTCGGGAGCGGCGGCGACCACCGGAGCGGGGGCGTCCGGCTGGGCGGCGCGGACGGCGGCCGCCACGCTGCCGAGCCAGGCGGCGGTGTCGGCGTGCCGGCGCACCGAGGTGAGCGCCTCGTGCGGCGTGCGGCTGCCGGCCCGGCCGCTGGTGGTGGCGACGACCGCCGCGCCGCCCAGCCGGGCGGTCAGGAGGGACGCGTCGGCGCTGCCGGCACGAGGTGGCGGGGCCGGCGCCGCCTGCACCGGCAGCGCGAGGGCGCCGCCGACGAGCAGCGGCAGGACGAGCCAGGCAGTGCGGCGAGCGCTCACGATCCCCCCAGAGCGGCGCTGCGTCGCGCCGGCGGTGGACTCGTTCGACGCGGCGGGTCCGGATTCCTGCTCGCCGCGACGAGGCGGACGGGCGACCCGGCCTACGCTTCGGCGCGTGCCTGCCCCCGCCGCGCCCGCCGGCTGGCCGGACGCGGTCGGGATGGCCGCCGGTCTCGCCCTCGACGCCGTGCTGGCCGACCCGCGGCGCGGTCACCCGGTCGCGGCGTTCGGGCGGGCCGCCGCGCGGGTCGAGTCGGCGCTGCACCGCGACGCCCGGGCAGCGGGCGTCGTGCACGCGGCGGCGCTGACCGGGTGGGCGGCAGCGCTCGGGGCCCTCGTCTCGCGCCGGACCGCTGGGCGCCCGGGGCGGCGCGCGGCCGCGACGGCGGTCGCCACGTGGGCCGTCGTCGGCGGCACGACGCTGCGGCGCGAGGCCGCGGCGATGTCACGCCACCTCACCGCGGACGACGTCGCCGCGGCACGGCGCCGGCTGCCGCACCTGTGCGGCCGAGACCCCTCGCGCCTCGACGGCGCCGGCCTGGCGCGGGCGACCGTCGAGTCGGTCGCCGAGAACACCAGCGACGCCGTGGTCGGGCCGCTCGTGTGGGGCGCCGTCGGGGGTGTGCCGGGGCTGCTCGCCTACCGCGCCGTGAACACGCTGGACGCGATGGTGGGCCACCGCTCGCCGCGGTACGCGCGGTTCGGCTGGGCGGCCGCGCGGGCCGACGACGTCGCGAACCTGGTGCCCTCCCGGCTCACCGCCGCCCTCACCGTGCTGCTCGCTCCCGTCGTGGGCGGCCGCCCGGCGTCCGCGCTGCGGATCTGGCGGCGCGACGGCGGCAAGCACCCGTCGCCCAACGCCGGACCGGTCGAGGCGGCGTTCGCCGGCGCACTCGGCCGCACGCTGGGCGGCCGGCTGTCGTACGGCGGCCGGGTCGAGGACCGCCCGCTGCTCGGCGACGGCCCGGCGCCCGGCGTCGACGACGTCGCCCGCGCGGCCCGGCTGTCCGCGGCCGTCTCCGCAGCGGCCGGCCTGCTCGCCGTGGGAGTCGCGGCGGTGCGCCGATGACCCGCGGCGCGCTCCTCGTGGCCGGCACGACGTCGGACGCCGGCAAGTCGGTGGTCACCGCCGGGCTGTGCCGGTGGCTGGCGCGGCGGGGCGTGAAGGTCGCGCCGTTCAAGGCGCAGAACATGTCGCTCAACAGCGCGGTCACCGCCGACGGCGCCGAGATCGGCCGGGCGCAGGCCGTGCAGGCCGCGGCCGCCGGGGTCGAGCCCGAGGCCGCGATGAACCCGGTGCTGCTCAAGCCCGGCAGCGACAGCACGTCGCAGGTCGTCGTGCTCGGCCGGCCCTGGGCCGAGGTGACGGCGCTGTCGTACCGGGAGCACAAGGCCGAGCTGCTCGGCGTCGCCCTGCAGTGCCTGGCGGACCTGCGGTCCCGGTTCGACGTCGTCGTGTGCGAGGGCGCCGGGTCGCCGGCCGAGATCAACCTGCGTGCCACCGACATCGCGAACATGGGGCTCGCCCGGGCGGCCGACCTGCCGGTCGTCGTCGTCGGCGACATCAACCCCGGCGGCGTGTTCGCGGCGATGCACGGCACCGTCGCCCTGCTGTCGCCGGAGGACCAGGCACTGGTCGCAGGCTTCGTCGTCAACAAGTTCCGCGGCGACGTGCGGCTGCTCGAGCCGGGGCTGCGGATGCTGCAGCAGCTCACCGGCCGGCCGACGCTCGGGGTGCTGCCGTGGACCGACGGGCTCGAGCTCGACGTCGAGGACTCGCTGGGCCTGGCCGCGCCGGTGCAGCCGCTGCCGCCGGTGGGACGCGACGTCCTGCGGGTGTCGGTGGTGCGGCTGCCACGGCTGTCGAACTGGACCGACGTCGACGCGCTGCGCACCGAGCCCGGCGTGCTCGTCCGGTTCGCCACGACGCCCGAGGAGCTCGCCGACGCCGACCTGGTGGTGCTGCCCGGCACCCGCGCGACCGTGCGTGACCTGGCGTGGGTGAGGGACCGCCGCCTGGACCGCGTCCTGGCCGCCCGCGCCGCGGCCGGCCGGCCGGTGCTGGGCATCTGCGGTGGCTACCAGATGCTCGGCACGACGGTGGTCGACGACGTGGAGTCCTGCGCCGGTGAGGTCGCCGGACTCGGCCTGCTGCCCGTGCGGACGGTGTTCGGTCGCGAGAAGGTGCTGGCCCGGCCGGCGGGCGCCTACGGGCGGCACCCGGTGACGACCGCGTACGAGATCCACCACGGCCGCATCGAGGTCGACGGCGGCGAGCCGCTGTTCTCGCCGGGCGAGGGGTGCCGCGTGGGTGCGGTGAGCGCGACGGTGTGGCACGGCGCGCTCGAGAGCGACGGCGTGCGCCGCGCGCTGCTCGCCGAGGTGGCTGCGGCGGCCGGTCGCGACTGGCGACCTGGCAGGGTGCCGTTCGAGTCGGTGCGGCAGGCCCGCCTGGACGCGCTGGGCGACCTCGTCGCCGACCACCTCGACACCGACGCGGTGCTGCGGCTGCTCGAGCACGGTGCGCCGGCCGGCCTGCCGTTCGTGCCGCCGGGGGCGCCGGCGGCGGCCGCTGGGACACTCGGTCCGTGAACCGGCCCGGGAACGTCTGCACCGCGACGGCCGCGGCCGGGTACGTCGCCGTCGGGCTGGTGTCGCTGGCCCGGCCGGAGCGAGTGCCCGCGGTCTTCGGCGGCACGGCGCCGACGCCGGCCGCCCGCACCGAGATCCGTGCGGTGTACGGCGGCCTGCCGCTGGCCCTCGCCGCGGCGGCCGTGGCCGACCCGGTCGCCGGCGGCCGCACGGCCGCGGCGGTCAGCCTCGGCATGGCGCTCGGCCGCCTCGCGGGAATGGCCGCCGAGCCGCGCAGCGCCACCGGCGCCGTCCGGCTGTTCCTCGGTGTCGAGCTCGGACTGGCGGCGCTGCTCGCGGCCGGTGCACGGGCCGGCCGATGAGGCTGCGCGCGGCTGCGGGGTAGGAGTCGGCGGTGCGCATCGACTTCCGCTCCTCACCGGGCCCGACGCTGGGCGTGGAGTGGGAGCTGGCGCTCGTCGACGCCACGTCCGGCGACCTGGTGCCGGTGGCGCCCGAGGTCATCGCGGCCTGTGAGCCGTCGGCCGGCGGCGGCACGGCGTCGGCACCCGGGCAGCCGAAGGTGAAGAAGGAGCTGCTCGTCAACACCGTCGAGGCGGTCACCGGGGTGTGCGGCACGGTGGCCGAGGCGACGGCCGACCTGTCGTCGACGCTGGCGCAGCTGCGTGCGGTGACCGGGCCGATGGGTGTGGAGATGTTCAGCGCCGGCACCCACCCGTTCGCCCGGTGGGAGGACCAGCAGGTCACCGAGGGGGACCGGTACGCCACCCTCATCGACCGCACCCGCTGGTGGGGTCGGCAGATGGTCATCTACGGCGTGCACGTGCACGTCGGCGTCGGGTCGGCCGCCAAGGTGATGCCGATCGTCAGCTCGCTGCTCACCTGGTTCCCGCACCTGCAGGCGCTGTCGGCGTCGTCGCCGTTCTGGGCCGGGCAGGACACCGGCTACGCGAGCAACCGCGCGCTGCTGTTCCAGCAGCTGCCGACGGCCGGCCTGCCGTTCCAGTTCTCGCAGTGGTCGGAGTACACCTCCTACGTCGACGACCTGCTGACCACCGGCGTCATCGACGGCTTGGCCGACATCCGCTGGGACATCCGGCCGTCACCGGCGCTGGGCACCGTGGAGGTGCGGGTGTGCGACGGGCTGCCGACGCTGCGCGAGGTGGCCGCGCTGACCGCGCTCACGCACTGCCTGGTCGTCGACCTCGACCGCCGGCTCGACGACGGCGACGAGCTGCCCGTCATGCCGCCGTGGCACGTGCAGGAGAACAAGTGGCGCTCGGCGCGCTACGGGCTCGAGGCCGAGGTGATCCTCGACGCCGCCAGCAACGAGCGCCTGGTCACCGACGACCTGCACGACCTGCTCGAGCGGCTCGAGCC
>DATMJH010000495.1:0-7311 GCA_035554015.1 Mycobacteriales bacterium | reverse complement strand
TAGTCGTTGGTGACGACCTGGCCGGTCGGCACGTCGACGACAGCCGGCACGGTGATGCCGCGGTCGTAGTCGGGGAAGCGGGCGAGGAAGGCCTGCTGCAGCCGCTCGTAGCCGAGCACCGGGTCGCGCCCGCCCGGGTCGAGGTCGAACGTCCACGACCGCTCGTCGTGCGTGGGGCCGCAGACGCCCATCGAGACGGCGTCCTCCAGGCCCAGCAGCCGGCGCACGATGATCGAGCGGTTGGCCCACGGGCACGCCCGGCTGACGACCAGCCGGTACCGGCCCGGCTCCACCGGCCAGCCGTCGCGGCCGTCGGCGGTGATGCGGTCGGCGACGTAGCTCGCGTCGCGGGTGAACTCACCGGCGGGGACGACGTAGACGCCTTGCTTCGACATGCGACGACTCGTTCCCACTTCGGGCGCGACGACGCATCGGCGCCAGATGGGTACAGAACGGTCCATGAGCCGCCGTGACCCCGACCTCCACTTCTTCTTCGACCCCGTCTGCCCCTTCGCGTGGATGACGAGCACGTGGGTGCGGCAGGTGGCCGCGCAGCGTGACTACGCCGTCGAGTGGAGGTTCGTGTCGCTCCGCCTGCTGAACGCGAACGTCGACTACGACAGCCACTTCCCGCCCGAGTACGAGGCCTCCCACACCGCGGGGCTGCACCTGCTCCGGGTCGCCGCGCGAGCGCGCGCGGAGCACGGCGCCGACGCCGTCGACCGCCTCTACGCCGCGCTGGGGCAGCGCGTGTGGGAGGCGCCTCGCGGCACCGAGGACCTGCCGCGCCGGGTCGCGGACGGGTCACTGCCCGAGGCCGCCCTGCGCGACGCCGGCCTGCCGGTCGGCCTGGCCGCGGCGCGGGACGACGCGGGCTGGGACGTCGACATCGCCGGCGAGACCGACGAGGCGCTCTCGCTCACGGGCAAGGACGTCGGCACGCCGATCCTGCACTTCCGACCGCCGGACGGCGTCGCGTTCTTCGGTCCTGTCATCAGCCGCCGGCCGACCGACGCCGAGGCGCTCGAGCTGTGGGACCACGTGCTGGGGCTCACCCGGTTCGGCGGCTTCGCCGAGCTCAAGCGCAGCCTGCGCGAGCGCCCGCAGCTGCCCGCGCTCGGTGTCGCGGCCGGCCAGGTCGGCGTCCAGGAGGACTGGCACGGGGGCAGCCGCCGCCAGAAGAAGTAGCGGCGGGCCGGGGGAGGCGAGGTCAGCGGCCTTCCTCGACGGGCCTCACGCTGACAGCGCGGCCACCGCGGCGTCGAGGTCGTCGTCCACGAGCGGGCCGGCCATGCCGACGATCTCCAGCACCTGGCGCGCGACGCCGCCGGGCGGGGCGACGACGCGCAGGCTCGCGCCGGCCCGGCCGCACTCGCGCGAGAAGCGGTCGACCAGGCGCACCCCGGAGCTGTCGAAGAACGCGACGTCGGCCAGGTCGAGCACGACGGCGCGTGCGCCGCGCACCCAATCGCCGACCTGGTCGAGCAGCGGCGGTGCGACGGCGGCGTCCAGCTCGCCACTGGCACGCAGCACGCGGACGACATCGTCACGCACGGTCTCGACGGTCATCGCTCCACCCCCGGCAGCGAGCGGCGCAGCACCACTGTGGTGCCGTCCGCCGACTCCACCACGACATCGTCCACCAGCGCACCCATGATCTGCAGCCCGCGGCCGCGCTCGGGCGAGGCGGTCGGTGTGCGCCAGCGCCCGCCGTCGTGCACCTCGACGACGACCGTGCCGCCGTCGCTGCCGGGGTCACCGTCGCCGCCGGCGTCACCGCGCGAGCTGCCCCGGTGTCGCTCGAGCCGCGCGCGCACCCGGACGTGCCGGTCCGGTGAGCGGTCGCTGCCGTGCTCGGCGGCGTTGGCCACCGCCTCGGACGTCGCGAGGACGACGTCGCGGCCGGTGCGGCTGTCGACGCCGCTGTCCTCGAGCCAGCCGGCGAGGTCGTGCCGCATCCGCGACAGCCCGGTGAGGTCGGCGCTGACGTGCCGCTCGAACCCGGTGCTGTCCCAGCCCACGAGCAGCACGCACACGTCGTCGCGGCCGACCTCGTCCTGCAGGAGGCGGGTCGTCAGCTCCCGGACCGCATCGGCGATCGGGAGCCCGGCGAGCTCCGCGGCTGTCGCCCGGAGCAACTCGAGGCCGTCGTCGAGCGAGCGGTCGCGCCGCTCGATGAGCCCGTCGGTGTAGAGCAGCAGCCGGTCGCCGGCCGCGAGCTGCAGGGTCGCCTCGTGCCGGTCGCCGGGGCTCGCGAACGCGCCCAGCGGCGTCGACCGGCCCTCCCACAGCAGTGCCGCGGCTCCGGTCGCCCGCACGAGCAGCGGCGGCGGGTGCCCGGCGCAGGCGTAGGTGACCTCACCGCTGTCGAGGTCCAGCTCGGCGTAGGCGAGCGTCGCCATGCCGGCCGCCTCCACCTGGCCGACGAAGCGGTCCAGGTGCGTCAGGAGCGCGGCCGGTCCGGTGCGCGGACCCGACACGGCGCGGACCGCGCTGCGGAGCTGGCCCATCGCCGAGGCCGCACCCAGCCCTCGGCCCACGACGTCACCGACCACCACCGACAGCAGCCCGGTGTCGGCGAGGAAGACGTCGTACCAGTCACCACCCACCTCGAGCGCCTCGACGCCGGGCCGGTAGGCGGCTGCGACGGTGAAGCGGGGGTCCGCCGGCGGGTCGACCGCCAGCAGCGAGTGCTGCAGCTCGCGCGCGACGTCGGCGTTCTGCTCGTAGAGCCCGGCACGGTCGAGAGCCAGGCCGGCCTGCTGCCCGACGGCGGTGAGCACCTCCACGTCGAGCGGGTCCGAACCGGCCTCGCTGCGCGGCGTCGCGATGAGCACCCCCCGCAGGTGGTTCGACCCGTGCAGCGGCACGACCACGCGGCCGTCGAGCTCGACCGCGGTGCGCTCGTGCAGGACCGCCGCGGCGCGCGGCAGCTCCGCGCTGAGCTCACCCCGCGCACCGTGCGGCTGCAGCGCACCGGTGCCGTCGGGCAGCCAGAGCGCCGCAGCGGACGCTCCCAGCGTGCGGACCGCTGCGTCCAGCAGCGCCTGGGCGACGGCGCTGACGCCGACGGCCCGTGACAGCGCCGCGGTGACCAGCTGCAGCGCCTCGACCTGGGCGGCCGAGCGCTCTGCGGACTCGCGGGCGGCGCGCAGCTCGCGCTCGTACCTCGAGCGCTCGCGGGCGCTCGAGAGCACGACGTGGACCGTCCCGTCGTCCTCGGCCACGGCGGTCAGGAGCACCGGCAGCCGCTCGTCGACGCCGCGCAGCTCGACCGCCACCTCGTCCAGCCGACGCTCGACCAGCAGCAGCGGCCCGAGGTGGGTCTCCCAGTAGATGCGACCGCCGACCGAGAGCAGCTCGGACAGGCGCACGCGCCCGACGACGTCCTCGCGCGGGCGGCCCACCCACGACAGGAACGTCGCGTTGGCCTCGGTCAGCGTGCCGTCGCGGTCGAGCGTGAGCAGGCCGGCCGGGACGGCGTCCCAGCCTGCGCTCATGCGGCCAGGTAGCGCTGCATCGCCTCGACCACCTGGTCGGGCGCGCTCAGGTTGGGGCAGTGGCCGGTGGCGTCGAGCACGACGAGGTGGCTGTCCGGCAGCTGCTGGTGGACGTACTGCCCGACCTCCATCGGCGCGATGACGTCGTTGCGGCACTGCAGCACGAGCGACGGCGTGGTGACGCGCGGCAGGTCGCTCCGGTTGTCGGACAGGAACGTCGTGCGCGCGAACCGGCGCGCGATGGCCGGGTCCGTGCGGCAGAAGCTGCCGGCGAGCTCCTCACCGAGCTCGGGCCGGTCCGGGACGCCCATGATGACCGGGGCAATGTGCTGCGACCAGCCGAGGTAGTTGCCGTCCATCGTCTCGAGCAGCTCGTCGATCTCCTGCTGCGAGAACCCGCCGCGGTAGCCGTCGTCGTCGATGTAGCGGGGGCTCGGGCCGACGAGCACCAGGCGCGCGAACAGCTCCGGCCGGTCGGCCGCGGCCAGAGCGCCGATCATCGCGCTGACCGAGTGCCCGACGAACACGACGGGCGCGAGGTCGAGCGCCTCCACGATCTCCACCGCGTCGAGCGCGTAGCCCTGCAGGCTGCTGTACCGGTCAGGGTCGTAGGCCGACAGGTCGGAGTGGCCGGCCCCGACGTGGTCGAACAGGACCACGCGGTGCGACGGCTCGAACGCCGGGGCCACGTGCCGCCACATGCCCTTGTCGCAACCGAAGCCGTGCGCGAACAGCATCGACGGAGCGTCGTCCGCGCCGCTGACGCTGACGTTGTTGCGCGAGAGGACGTCCATCGCGCAACCGTAGAGGGTCGCGCCGGCACCGGTCGGCGGAACAGCACCGCTACCGTGCGCCGCATGGCGGACGACGCGGTCGTGCTGCACGTCGACGGCCGGGACGTACCGGTCTCCCGGCCGGACAAGGTGTACTTCGCCGAGCGCGGCGAGACCAAGCTCGACCTCGTCCGCTACTACCAGGCGGTGCGCGAGCCGCTGCTGGCCGCCACCGCGGGCCGGCCGGTGCTGCTGCAGCGGCACCCCGAGGGCGCCGGCGGGCCCTCGTTCTTCCAGAAGCGGGTGCCCAAGAACGCCCCGGAGTGGCTCGCGACCACGACCGTCAGCACCGTCAACGGCACGCCGTCCACCGCGCTCGTCGTGGCCGACCTCGCGCACGTCGTGTGGGCGGTGAACCTGGGCTGCCTCGGGCTGCACGTGTGGCCGCTGCTCGCCGCCGACGCCGACCACGCCGACGAGCTGCGCATCGACCTCGACCCGCAGCCAGGCACGACGTTCGGGATGGTCCGCGAGGCGGCGCGGGAGACGCGGGCGCTGCTCGCCGAGCACGGCCTGGCCGGGCACCCGAAGACCACCGGCAACCGCGGCATCCACGTGTACGTCCGGCTCGAGCCGCGCTGGGACTCCTACGCGGTGAGGTCGGCGGCCGTCGCCGTCGCGCGCGAGCTCGAGCGCCGCCGCCCCGACCTGCTCACCGCCGCCTGGTGGAAGGAGGAGCGCGGGGAGCGGGTCTTCGTCGACTTCAACCAGAACGCACCGCACAAGACGGTGTTCGGGGCGTGGTGCGTCCGGGCCCGCCCCGGCGCGCAGGTGTCGGCGCCGTTCGGGTGGGACGAGCTGGACGACGTCGTGCCGGACGAGCTCACGATGCCGGTGGTGGCCGAGCGGGTGGCGCGCGACGGCGATCCGTGGGCCGGCGCCCCGCGCCAGTCGCTCGAGCCGCTGCTCGCGATGCACGACCGCGACCGCGCCGCCGGCCTCGGCGACGCGCCGTGGCCGCCGGTGTACCCCAAGATGCCGGACGAGCCGTCCCGGGTGGCGCCCAGCCGCGCCCGCAAGGGCTGACGTGGGGCGCATCCGGGTGGGGACGGCGTCGTGGACCGACAGGACGCTGCTGGCCTCGGGCTGGTACCCGGACGACGCCGACTCGGCGGAGGCGCGCCTTCGCTTCTACTGCTCCCAGTTCCCGCTCGTCGAGGTGGACTCCACCTACTACACGCCGCCGAACGAGCGGAACTCGCAGCTGTGGTCGCAGCGGACCCCCGGGGGCTTCACCTTCGACGTCAAGGCCTACGGGCTGCTCACGCAGCACCCGGTCCGGCTCGCGTCGCTGTACAAGGACCTGCGCCCGGACACCGGCAAGCGGAACGTCTACCTCACCGACCTCGACGAGCCCGCCGTCGACCAGGTGTGGCAGCGCTTCCTGTCGGCGCTGGCGCCGCTGCACGACAGCGGGCGGCTCGGGTCGCTGCTGTTCCAGTTCCCGCCCTGGTTCGGCATCAGCAAGCGCAACAAGCACTACCTGCTCGAGTGCGCCGAGCGGTGCGCTCCGTACCGGATCGCCGTCGAGCTGCGGAACGCCTCGTGGATGACGGAGGAGAACGAGGCCGAGACGCTCGACTTCCTCACCTCGTACGGCCTGCCGTACGTGGTCGTCGACATGCCGCAGGGCTACCGCTCGTCGGTGCCGCCGGTGGTGCGGGCCACCGCCGACCTGGCGGTGGTCCGGTTCCACGGCCACAGCGACAGGTGGGAGAGCAAGGACATCTACGAGCGCTTCGGCTACCTGTACTCCGAGCAGGAGCTGCAGGCCTGGGCGCCGCGCATCGAGCGGCTCGCCGAGCAGGCGGCGGACGTGCACGTGCTGACGAACAACTGCTACCGCGACTACGCGCAGGTGAACGCGCGCATGCTGGCACAGCAGCTGCCTGCGGAGCCGGCACCCGGCGTCTGGCCGCCCGAGGACCGCGAGGGCTAGCGCTGCACCCGGCGCACCGGGATGCGCCGCGGGCCGGCGGCCGGGCGGCGCGGCACCACCAGGCTCAGCACGCCGAGCTCCAGCTCGGCGGTGATCGCGTCGGCGTCGGCGTCGACCGGCAGGGTGAGCGCGACCCGCGCCTCCCCTTCGGCACCGGTGCGCCCGTCGGTGCGGCCGTGCCGGTTGCGGCGCCGTCCGGAGACGACGAGCTCGCCCTGCGCGACCTCGACCCGCACGTCGGCGGGGGCGACGCCCGGCAGGTCGACGTCGACGAGCCAGGCGGTGGCCGTCTCCTGCACCTGGGTGCGCGGCAGGTGCTCGCGCTCGGCGTCCTCCACCAGCTCGGGCCACCGGTCGAGGTCGGCGAGCAGCCGGTCGCGCAGGCCGTCGAAGTCGGCCGCGCCGTGCACGGGGATGTCCACGAGGTCCTCCTGGCGGCGCGCCGCCGGGCGGACCCCGGTGGTCGGCGCCCGCCCCGGCGGGAGGGATCAGCTGTCGGCGCCGGCGAGCTGCTTGGCGCTGCCGCTGGTGCTGATCTCGACCTTGCGCGGCTTGGCCTGCTCGGCCACCGACAGGGTCAGCGTGAGCACGCCGTTGTCGTACTCGGCGCGGATGTTGTCGGTGTCGAGCTGCTCGCCGAGGAACAGCTGCCGGCGGAACTCGCCGAGCGGCCGCTCGGCCACGAGCACCTCGTCGTCCTCGCCGAAGGGGCGGGTGCGGCTGGCACTGACGGTGAGCACGTTCTTCTCCACGGTCAGCTCGATCGCGTCCGGGTCCACGCCCGGCATGTCGACGTGCACCAGGAAGTGGTCGCCGTGCCGGTAGGCGTCCATCGGTGCGGTCGGCCGGCTCACCTCGCGCCACACCTGCGAGGTCATCCGGTCGAGCTCGCGGAAGGGGTCGAAGCGCATGAGCATGTCGCGTCCTCCTCGTTCGGTCGGCGCGGGCCCCGCCGGCCCCCTCGCCGGCGGTCGGGATGTCCCGCGTCGCCAGACCTAACAACGGTCCGCTCAACTTTCTGCCCGACGAGGCCCCCTCC
>DATMJH010000494.1:0-2756 GCA_035554015.1 Mycobacteriales bacterium | reverse complement strand
CAGCGAGCCGTCCGGCCGGCCGGAGAAGCTCGCCGCGTCACCCGCGTCGTCGTCGACCCCGCTGTCAGCCACCACGGTGGGCGTCGCCGCGCTGGTGCTGCTGGCCGTCGCCGCCCTCGTCGGCAGCGCCGTCGTCGACCGGACCTGCGACCTCGACCGCCGCGGTGCGGCCGTCGTCGAAGGTGACGTCGGCGTAGACGAGCCGGTCGTCGTCCTCGACGCAGTAGCGGTAGGCCGCGCCCTCGCGGTCGACTGGCTGGCCGACGGCGGTGAGGAAGCCCTCGAGGTTCAGGCCGAGCGCCGCGTGCAGGTCCTCCACCTGCAGCGCCGAGCCGTCGGTGACGCAGTCACCGCCGCCGTACACCGCCCGCTCCCACAGCCGCAGGTAGGTCTCGGCGCCGTCGAGCATGTCGTCGAGAATCGCCTCGCCGCCGCCCAGCTCCGGGGCGATCTCGTCCGCCGCGCGAGCGACCTGCTCGTACCAGTCGGCGAACAGGCCGTAGTGCGAGACGCCCTCGGTGTTGACGTCGTACTCCTGCAGGCCGCTGACCTGGCGCTCGAACCGGACGCCGCCGATCGGCGCCTCCCACCCGCTCTCGTAGTCGACGACGCCGATCTGGCTGACGCCCGGCTGACCACCGAGGCCGTTGGTGTCGGCGCCGTACCCGAGGCCGAAGTCGTGCCCGACCGGCGCGTTCCTCGCCGCGAACGCGCGGTGCTGCACCCACGACTCGACGAAGCCGTCTGCCGCGTCGGTGCGCGGCGCCACCTGGCCGTCGGCCCGGTAGATGCGCTGGTAGATGACGTCGTTGGCCCAGCTGTGGCTCGAGATGACGGCCGGTTTGACCGGCGGCCGACCCTCCTGCTCGGCTCGCTCGAGCTCGGCCGGCCACAGCTCGTTCTCGATGAGGTCCAGCGCCTCGCGCTGCGCCTTGGCGCTCATGTGGTCGGGGTCGAAGATCATGCCCTTCTCGACCATGCGCGTGACGAGGTGCCGGCCGAGGTCCGTGAGCCCGCGGGTGTTGCAGTGCGGCCCGGGTCCGTACACCGGAGCGGCGATGCTCGTGAGACCGCCGAACTGGTCGAGGATGCGGCCGGCCAGCGCGTCGACGCCCTCGCCGTCGCCCGGCGTCGCGTCGGTCGGGACGATCTGCCTCTTGTCGTGCTCGTCGCCCTCGACGCCGTGCTCGTGGCCGTGGCCCTCGGGCTCGCACGAGCGCATGTCCCACCAGTGCCCCGTGACGTGCCGGTTGCCGGTGTTGACGACCGGGCCGGTGGTGCCGCCGTCGCCGGTGACGCCGGACAGCGCGTTGTCGAACTTGTTGACGAGCTCCATCTGCCGCACGCCCATGTCGAACACCTCTTGCAGGCGCTCGTCGATCTGCTCCTCGGTGCACTGCGGCTGGTCGAGCACCTCGCGGCAGTCGAACAGCTCGGAGATCTCGATGCCCAGCACCACGGCGAGCCGGCCGTCGTTGATGACCTGCCGCGCCTGCGCGGGGCTGGTGACGATGCGCAGCCAGCCCTCGCCCGGGCCGCCGTTCTGCGCGTCGATGTAGTCCTGCAGCTCGAACAGCCGCTGCGCCTGCAGCCGGACGCCGTCCATCTCGTTGCAGCTGTTCTTCTTCTGCGGGTAGACCTGGCACAGCGCCGTGTTGTCGACGAGCAGGTTGGTCAGCAGCCGCAGGCCACCGGCGTGCGCCCGCTCGAGCCACCGCCAGTAGAACTGCTCGTGGGTGAGCGTGCGGTTGCGCGGCCAGCTGCTGAACGTGGGCCAGCCGACCGGGTCGTACTCGGCGGCGTAGCCGGGCGGGTTGCCGCCGAGCGGCACCTCGAGCAGCTGGTTGAGGGGCTTGCCCTCCTGATCGCAGCCCCCGAGCGCGAACTCGACGCCGTACTCGTGCCACGGCCGGCCGCAGCGCAGCTCGCCGCCGAGGAACTCGAAGGCCATGCCGTGCACGTGGGCCTCGAAGAACCCGCGGGCCCGGTCGACCTCGCTGGCGGCCACCGGCTGCGGGTCGCCGCTGGTGCCGGTGTCGATCTCGGGCCAGGTCGCGCAGGCCGTGCCGTTCGGGTCGGCGTCCGTCGGGTCGTCGTCGCGGACGTGTTGCAGCACCAGCGGCGTCGCGGTCTCCGCACCGCCGGGCACGACCTTCACCTCACCGTCGGCGACGGCCAGGGCGGCGTCGCGAGCCGGCAGGGTGAACGCGAACCGGGGGGCCCTGGCACCGGAACCGCGCGCCTCAGGGTCGGCGCCGGCGGCGACGACGCGCCACTCGCCGTCCTGGCTGGGCTCCGTGGCGACGGCCACGCCGTCCGCCGCGTCTGCGAGCGGTCCCGGCAGCCTCTGCGCCGCGGAGACGAAGCCGCGGACGTCCCACCACGCACCCGCCCAGCGGGCGTCGCGGCCCTCGTTGGTGGCCAGCAGGTACTCGCCGAGCCGGGTGGCCTGGAAGTGCAGCGGGACGGCGGTCGCCGCGTCGTCGGTGACGGTCAGGTCGTCGCCGTCCCGAGCGATCCAGCCCTCGCCCGGGGCTTGCAGGGTGTAGCAGCCGCTCGCCATGGCGTACCGGTCCTCGGGGGCCGGCAGCCGGTTGTCGACCGGGCGGTCCTCGGTGAGCTGGAAGGGGACCGTGCGGGCCGGTGTCGTGTCGTCGACCCGTAGGTCAGGGGCGGCCAGTACTGCCGTGCCGGTCGCGGCGACCGCCAGGGAGGTGAGCCCGACGAGGGCGCGCAGGGCGGCAGGGCGGGGGGAG
>DATMJH010000493.1:0-12158 GCA_035554015.1 Mycobacteriales bacterium | reverse complement strand
GAGTCGAACAGCGGGTCGTAGGCCGGGAGGATGGCGCCGCCGGGGATGCCGAAGACGACCTCGGCCCCGACGCTCTCGAGCGACCGGACGAGCGACTGGGCGCCGGTCACGGGGGTCGACGGGACGGGCGGCTTCGGGGCGGTCATGCGGGGTTCCTCCGGTGGGCGAGGCGCTGCCTGCGGGCAAAAAAGAACCCCTCGTGCGGAGCACGGAGGGGTGAGCGCGTCTCGGCGGCAGCCGGGACGCGCTATCGGACTACTACGGGGGTGGGACGCAGGTGCAGCACGCCCGACAGCCTGCGCGAGGCCGGGACCGGTGTCAAGCAGACGAGACACTCGTCCCACCTGCTGAGATGCCCACCCCTCCGCCACGCACCCCCCTCCCGCTGCGTCCGCGTCCTGACACACAGGGGCGGCGGGCGCGGGCGGACGTCGTCGCCGCTGCCCTCGGAGGACGTCCGACGGCGCGTGCGGCGGTGGTGTGGCAGGACGCGGACCCAGCTGGACCGGCTGTGCGTGCCGTGCGGGCCGCAGCCGCCGCCCTGCGAGCGAGGATGCGTGCGAAGGTGCACCGGTGACGACGCCCGCGCGCACGCGCACCCGCTTCCCCGGCATCAGTCCGCGCGCCTACGAGCACCCTGCCGACCGCACGGCGCTCGTGGCGCTGCGCCGCCTGTCCGGCTTCGACACGGCGCTGCGCGTGATGGCCGGTGCCTTCCGCGAGCGCAGCCTTCGCCTGGTGCACCTGGCGTCGTACGTGCGGGTCGGGCCAACGCAGTTCCCGGCGTTGCACGCGATGGCGCAGGACGGCGCTGCGGTGCTCGACCTCTACGAGGTGCCCGAGGTGTACGTGGTGCAGGACCCGGGTCCCGGCGCCTGGACGCTCGGGATCGACAGTCCGTGGATCGTCGTCACGACCGGCGCGCTCGAGCTCTACGACGAGGAGGAGCTCCGGTTCGTCGTCGGGCACGAGCTCGGTCACGTGCTCTCGGGGCACGCGGTGTACCGGACGCTGCTGCACTACCTGATGCTGCTGGCCGCCCGGGTCGCGTGGATCCCGGTCGCGGGCTGGGGGCTGCACGCCGTCGTGTTCGCGCTCGAGGAGTGGCAGCGCTCGTCGGAGCTGTCCTGCGACCGGGCCGGGCTGCTGGTCGGGCAGGACGTCGACGCATCGCTGCGCGTGCACATGAAGACGGCGGGCGGTTCGCGGCTCGGCGACATGGACGCCGCGGCGTTCCTCGCCCAGGCCGAGGCGTACCAGAGCAGCGGACAGATGCGAGACAGCGTCATCAAGCTGCTCAACCTCACCGGCCGCACCCACCCCTTCGCCGTGCAGCGTGCCGCCGAGCTGCGGGCGTGGGTCGTCGAGGGGCACTACAGCCGGGTCCTCGGCGGGGAGTACCCGAGCCGGGTCGACGACGACACCGCCTCGTGGCGCGATGAGGTCGCAGACACGGTGCGCTCGTACCGCGCCAAGGCCGAGGCGTCGCAGGACCCGCTCGTCCGCACGCTGCGCGACGTGGCCGCCGGAGCGGCGGACGTCGCGACCGGTGTCGCCGGTGAGGTCGTCGACCGCATGCGGTCGCGCTTCGGCCGGCGCGGCGACGGCGGCGGCGAGCACGAGCCGCCGCCGGGCGGCGACGGCCCGGAGTCCCAGTGACGCAGCGGCGGCGGGCGCTCAGCCGGTGATGGCGCCCTGTGCCGCGGAGCCGACGAGCCTGGCGTACTTCGCGAGCACGCCGGTCGTGTAGCGCGGCTCGAGCGGCTTCCAGCCGGCCCGCCGCCGCTCCAGCTCGTCGGCGTCGACGAGCAGGTCGAGCGTCGCGGCGTCGACGTCGAGCCGGATGCGGTCGCCGTCCTGGACGAGCGCGATCGGCCCGCCGTCGGTGGCCTCCGGCGCCACGTGCCCGACGCACAGCCCGGTCGTGCCGCCGGAGAAGCGGCCGTCCGTGAGCAGCAGGACGTCCTTGCCCAGCCCGGCGCCCTTGATCGCACCGGTGACCATGAGCATCTCGCGCATGCCCGGCCCGCCCTTGGGGCCCTCGTAGCGGACGACGACGACGTCGCCGGCCCGGAGCGTCCCGGACGTCACGGCGTCCATCGCGCCTTGCTCGCCGTCGAACACGCGCGCAGTTCCCTCGAAGACGTGGGCGTCGAAGCCCGCGCTCTTGACGACGGCGCCGTCGGGCGCCAGCGAGCCGGCCAGGATCGTGATGCCGCCGGTCCGGTGGATCGGGTCGTCCATCCGCCGCAGGACTGCGCCGTCGAGCGGGGGGATCTCGAGCGCCTCGAGGTTCTCGCCCATCGAGCGCCCGGTCACCGTGAGCGGCTCGCCGTGCAGCAGACCGGCGTCGAGCAGCGCCTTCATCACGACCGGCACGCCGCCGACCCGGTCCATGTCGGTCATGACGTACCGGCCGAACGGCTTGACGTCGGCGAGGTGCGGCACGCGCCTGCCGATGCGGGTGAAGTCCTCGTACGACAGCTCGACCCGCGCCTCGTGCGCGATGGCGAGCAGGTGCAGCACGGCGTTCGTCGACCCGCCCAGCGCCATGACGACGGTGACGGCGTTCTCGAACGCCTGCCTGGTGAGCACCTTGCGCGCCGTGATGCCGTTCTCGACGCAGCGCACGACCGCCTCGCCCGACGCCACGGCGAAGTCGTCGCGACGTCGATCGGGGGCAGGCGGCGCCGCGCTGCCGGGCAGCGACAGCCCGAGCGCCTCGCCGACCGCCGCCATCGTGTTCGCGGTGTACATGCCGCCGCAGGCGCCCTCACCCGGGCACGTCGCGCGCTCGAGCGCGTCGAGCTCCTCGCGGCTGATCAGCCCGCGGGCGCACGCACCGACGCCCTCGAACATGTCGATGATGGTCAGGTCGCGGTCGCCGTACCGGCCGGGCAGCGTGGAGCCGGCGTAGAGGAACACGTTGGCGAGGTCGAGCCGGGCCGCCGCCATCATCATCCCCGGCAGCGACTTGTCGCAGCCGGCGAGGGTCACGGAGCCGTCGAGCCGCTCGGCGAACATGACCGTCTCGACGCTGTCGGCGATGACCTCGCGCGAGACGAGTGAGGCGCGCATCCCCTCGTGCCCCATGGAGATGCCGTCGGACACCGAGATGGTGCCGAACTCCATCGGGAACCCGCCGGCCCGCCGCACGCCGTCCTTGGCCGCGGCCGCAAGCCGCTGCAGCGACAGGTTGCAGGGCGTGATCTCGTTCCAGGACGACGCGACGCCGATCTGCGGCTTGTCGAAGTCCTCGTCGGTCATGCCGACGGCGCGCAGCATCGCGCGCTGCGGGGCGCGGTGCATGCCCTCGGTGACATCGCTGCTGCGCGGCTTGCGGGTGCTCATGCGCGGACCTCGGGGTCGCGGGAGCGCTGTGCTCCACGGGGTGCGGGAGCCTCGACTCTAGGTGGCCGGCGTGGTGCCGGCGCGCGTGCGAGCATCGACCTCGTGCCTCCTGCGACTCCGCGGGCCGACGGCAGCCCGCACGTGCGCACGCGGTTCGGCCCCGGCCCGATCAGCCTGTTCCCGACCGCGCTGCTGTTCTTCTGCGCCTTGCCACTGGCGGGTGCGCTGCCGGTGCTGTCCTGGCTGCTCCTGCTGCCGGCCGCCGCTGCGGTCTGGGTGCTGCGCGCACGCGTCGTCGTGACGCCCGAGGCGCTGCTGTGGTCGAACGGGCTGCGCCGCCACCGCACCCCGTGGCCGTCGGTCGAGGGGTTCGACCTGCCGCGCCGCGGACCGGTGCGGCTGCTGCACGAGGGACAGCGGTCGGTGCTCACCGCCGTGCCGAGGCACGAGCTCGGCCAGCTGGTCCGGGCAGCCGAGCAGGTGGCGGGGCCGGCCCCGCCGGCCACCTAGAGTCGCGGCCGTGCCGACCACGTTCGACGTCCGCAGCGCCGACGGCACCGTGCTGCGCGCGTGGGAGGACGGCAGCGACGAGGACGGCGTGCCGCTGCTGCTGAGCAACGGGCTCGGCACGATCCCGCAGTCCTGGCCGGGGCTGATCGGTCGCGACAGCGGCTACCGCACCGTCACGTGGTACTACCGCGGCACGTTCGGCTCGCAGCGGCCGGCCGACCCGGCGCGCGTGCGCATCGAGGACCACGTCGACGACGCGGTCGCGGTCATGGATGCCGCGGGGGTCGAACGCGCCCTCGTCGCCTGCTGGTCGATCGGCGTGAACATCGGCTTCGAGCTCGCTCAGCGCCACCCCGACCGCGTCGCCGGCCTCATGGCGGTCGCCGGCGTCCCGGGCGGCACGTTCTCGACGATGGGCGGGCCGCTGCGCATCCCCAAGGCGCTGCGGCACACGCTGTCCACCGGAGTCGCGAAGGGAGCCCGCGCCCTCGGACCGGCGTTGACCTGGCTGGCGCACCGGGTGCCGGTCGACGAGCGGACAACCTGGCTCGTCACGCACAGCGGCTTCATGCTGCCGGCGGCGCGCACCGAGGTCGTCGAGCCGATGCTGCGCGAGTTCGTGCGCCAGGACTGGCGCTGGTACTTCCACCTCGCCGTCGCCGCGAGCGAGCACCGCCCGATGGACCTGTCGTTCCTGGAGTGCCCGGTGACCCTGCTGGCCGGTCGCCACGACGTGCTCACGTCCATGCACGACGTCGTCGACGCCGCGGCGCGCATCCCGCACGCGCAGATCACCGTGCTGCCCGGCAGCCACTTCCTGCCGATGGAGCACCCGGAGCTCGTGCAGGTGGCGCTCGACGAGCTGGCCCGCCGCAGCGATCTCGCGCCACCGGTGCGGTCGGGCGCGCGCCGCGGGGGCACCGCCGGCGCCTCCGCCGCGTTGAGCTGACGTGCCCCTGACCCGTCACCCGTCCCGATCGCGACGCGCGGCCGCCGCCGTCGTCCTGCTGCCGCTGCTGCTGGGCGCCTGCGGCGACGACCCGGTGCCCAGCGCCGGACCCGACGCCGATCCCACGACGACCCGGCCGAGTCCCGCGACGAGCCCGTCGACGCCGACGACGCCGCCGAGCCCGCCGCCGGCGCAGGGCACCCCCGACCCGTCGGCCGTGCAGGTGCTCGTCACGGGGCTGCAGGCACCGTGGGGCATCGGCTTCCTGCCTGGCGGCGACGCCCTGGTCACCGAGCGGGACACCGCCCGGGTGCTGCGCGTACCGGCCGGCGGCGGCACACCGACCGAGGTCACTCGCGTGCGCGAGGCGGCCCCGGGTGGCGAGGGCGGCCTGCTCGGCCTCGCGGTGAGCCCGCGGTTCGAGACCGACCGGCTGGTCTACGTCTACGTCACGACGGCGGCCGACAACCGGGTCGTCCGGTTCCGGCTCGACGACCCGGCACGGACGGAGGCGGTCGTCACCGGTATCCCCAAGGCCCGGGTCCACAACGGCGGCCGCATCGCCTTCGGGCCGGATGGCAACCTGTACGTCGGCACGGGCGACGCCGGCGACACCGCGCTGTCGCAGGACGAGGGATCGCTCGGCGGCAAGGTGCTGCGGACGACGCCCGACGGCGAGCCGGTCTCGGGCGGCTCGCTGGTCTTCTCGAAGGGCCACCGCAACGTGCAGGGGCTGGCCTTCGACGACGACGGCCGGGTGTACGCCGTGGAGTTCGGCCAGAACCGCTTCGACGAGGTCAACGTCGTCGAGCAGGGCACGAACGGCGGCTGGCCGGCCGTCGAGGGCCCGGGCGACGGCGGCGGGCGCTTCCTCGCGCCGATCACGACCTGGACGACGGACGAGGCGTCACCCAGCGGCGCTGCGCTCACCGCGGGCAGCCTGTGGGTCGCCGCACTGCGGGGCGAGCGGCTGTGGCGCGTGCCGCTCGACGGCCGGGGCGGCGCGGGCGAGCCGGAACCGCTGCTGCGCGGCGAGTTCGGCCGGTTGCGCACGGCGGCGACGGCTCCCGACGGGTCGTTGTGGGTGCTGACCAGCAACCGCGACGGCCGGGGCGACCCGACCCGTGACGACGACCGCGTGCTGCGGCTGCCGGCCCGCTGAACCGCGCGTCCGGCAGCCGCCGCGGCGAGAGTCGGGGAACATGGTCGACGTGACCGTCCCCGAGCCCGTGCGACGTCGCCGCGTGAGCGGTGAGGTCAGCGCCGCGACGACCGTGCTGCGGGCCCGGGCGACGGCGGAGGACGCCGCCCTCGCGGCGCGGACGCCCCCGGTGTGGTGGTTCCCCCGGACCGTCGTCGACGTCATCCGCAAGGCTGACCGGGACCGGCTGCTCGGCATCGCCGCGGAGTCGGCGTTCTTCGCCGTGCTCACCCTGTTCCCGGCGCTGCTGGTCGCAGCCGCGGTCGTCGGGCAGCTCGGGGCGATCGTGGGGCAGGACGCCGCCGACCGCGTCGAGGAGGCGGTGCTGACCTTCCTCGACCGGGTGCTGACGGACGCCGCAGGACCGGTCGTCGACACCGTGCAGGATCTGTTCGAGGGCAGCTTCAACCTGCTCACCCTCGCCACGGTGCTGGCGCTCGCGTCGCTGTCGACGGCGTTCGCGACGCTCATCAACACGCTCAACATCGCCTACGAGGTGCCCGAGACCCGTGGCTGGTGGTACCGCCGCTGGCTCGGCCTGCTGCTCGGCCTCGGCTCGGTGCTCACCGGCGCCGTCACGGTCACGGTGGTCGTCATCGGACCGCTGTTCGGCCGCGGTGTCGACGTCGTCGGGGAGGTGGGCCTGGACCAGGGGTACGAGACGGCCTGGGAGGCGCTGCGCTGGCCGGTGGCCTTCGGCTCGCTCGTGCTCTGGGCGACGACGGTGCAGCACCTGACGCCCGCCCTGCGGCACAAGTGGCGGCACGACCTGCCCGGCGGCCTGCTCACCGCGGTGCTGTGGCTGGCCGCGTCCGCCGGGCTGAACGCCTACCTGACCGCGGTTGTCCCGGCCTCGCCGCTGCTCGGCGCCCTCGGTGGCGGGCTCATCCTGATGTTCTGGTTCTACCTGCTCGCGGTGGCGCTGCTGGCGGGCGCGGAGCTGAACGCGGTGCTCGCGGCTCGCCGGCGCCACCGCGGCATGACGCTGCGGCAGCAGTCGCCCGACGGCCTGGCGGAGGACGTCACCGGCCCGATGGCACGGCCGGCGCCGCCGGCACCCGAGGCCACGGACGCGCCGGAGGAACCGACCGAGAGCCGCAGCCCGGCGCGCCTGCTGTCCCGCCGGAAGGTGCCCTCCCGGCCCTCCTCGTGAGCGGTCGGCTCAGCCGCCGACGCCGAGCCGCTCCAGCAGCATCGACCGCGCCTTGCCGGCGTCGGCCTGCCCGCGGGTGGCCTTCATGACGTCCCCGACGAGCCTGCCGACCGCCTGCACCTTGCCGCCGCGGATCTTCTCGACCACGTCCGGGTTCGCCGCGATGGCGGTGTCGACCGCCGACCCCAGCGCGCCCTCGTCGCTGACCACCTCGAGGCCCCTCGCGGCCACGACCTCGTCCGGGTCGCCCTCGCCGGCCAGGACGCCGTCGAGCACCTGCCGGGCCAGGCCCGCGGTGAGCCGGCCCTCGCCCACCAGAGCGGCGACGCGGGCGACCTGCTCGGGCGTCACCGGCAGCTCCGCCGCCTCGACGCCGCCCGCGTTCGCCGTCTGGGCCAGGTGCCCGAGCCACCAGTTGCGCGCCTCGGCGGCCGGCGCACCGGCCTCGACCGTCGCGAGGACGAGGTCGAGCACCCCCGCGTTCGTCATCGCCTGCGCGTCGAGGTCGGACAGCCCGAGCGCGGCGGTGAGCCGCTTGCGCCGCGCGGTCGGCGGCTCGGGCAGCGCGGCCCGCATCCGCTCGACCCATGCCGGGTCGGGAGCGACCGGCACGAGGTCGGGCTCGGGGAAGTACCGGTAGTCGGTGGCCTCCTCCTTCGACCGCCCCGACGTCGTCACGCCGGTGTCCTCGTGGAAGTGCCGTGTCTCCTGCACGACGCGGCCGCCCTCGCGCAGCACCGCCGCCTGCCGCTCGACCTCGAAGCGGACGGCGCGCTCCACCGAGCGCAGCGAGTTGACGTTCTTGGTCTCGGTACGGGTGCCCCACCGCTCGCCCGGCCGCGACAGCGAAGTGTTGACGTCGCACCGCAGCGAGCCCTGCTCCATGCGCACGTCGCTGACGCCGAGGCCGCGCAGCAGGTCGCGCAGCTCGGTGACGTACGCCTTGGCGACCGCGGCGGCGCGCGCGCCGGTGCCGGCGACCGGCTTGGTGACGATCTCGACGAGCGGGATGCCGGCGCGGTTGTAGTCGACCAGCGAGTGCGACGCGCCGTGGATGCGCCCGGTGGCGCCGCCGACGTGCAGCGTCTTGCCGGTGTCCTCCTCGAGGTGCACCCGCTCGATCTCGACCCGGACGGTCTCCCCGTCGACCTCGACGTCGAGCCACCCGTCGGTGCACAGCGGCTCGTCGTACTGCGAGGTCTGGAAGTTCTTCGGCATGTCCGGGTAGAAGTAGTTCTTCCGCGCGAACCGGCACCACGTCGCGATGTCGCAGTGCAGCGCCAGGCCGATGCGCACCGTCGACTCGATCGCCTTCTCGTTGACGACGGGCAGCGCGCCGGGCAGCCCGAGACACACCGGGCAGACCTGCGTGTTCGGCTCCGCCCCGAAGGCGGTGGCGCATCCGCAGAACATCTTCGACGCCGTGCCGAGCTCGACGTGCGTCTCGAGGCCGATGACCGGCTCGAACTCCGACAGCGCCTCCTCGTACGGCACGAGCGGCGGGGCGGCGGTCACGTGAGCAGCTCCTCGAGCCGGTCGAGCGTGCGGGTCATCCCGACCCGGGTGAGCGGGCGCAGCGCCCACAGCAGCGGCGGCACCTTCTCCTGGCCGATGTCCCAGGTCTCGCGCACGAGCGTGCCGCCGTCGACCGGCTCGAGCTCGTAGCGCCAGATCCGGCCGCCGATGAACGGCCGCAGCGCCCCCACGGACGGCCGCGGCTGCCAGGCGATGCGCCGGTTCTCCTCGAACTCGACCACCTCGTTGACCATCCGGTAGCCGAGCCCGGCCTTCATGTCCATGCCGAAGCGCGCGCCGAGCGAGAGCCGCTCGGGTGCGCGGTGCGGGTCGCGCACGGTGCCCGAGCCGTCGAGGTCCTGGTGCCGCGCCGGGTCGGCGAGCAGGTCGAAGATGCGCTCGGGCGGGGCGGCGATGACGCGCTCGACGGTCAGCGTGGACGGGACGAGTGGCACGGTCAGGCCTCCAGGAGAGCGGGTGCGCGGTCGAGCAGGGGGCCGCCCCACCGGTCGTGCAGTGCCACCTCGACGGCGCCGCCGACGCGGTAGAGCAGGTCGTCGCGCAGCGTCGGCGCCATGACCTGCAGCCCGACCGGGAGACCGTCGGACAGCCCGGCCGGCAGGGACATCGCAGGGCCGCCGTAGAGGTTGCTCGGGATGGTGGCGAGGTCGGCGAGGTACATCGCGACGGGGTCCTGGAGCCGCTCACCGAGCGGGAACGCGACCGTGGGCGTGGTCGGCGAGACCAGCACGTCGGCGGACTCGAACGCGCTCGCGAAGTCGCGGGAGATCAGCGTGCGGACCTTCTGCGCCTGGCCGTAGTAGGCGTCGTAGTAGCCGCTTGACAGGGCGTACGTGCCGAGCATGATGCGTCGCTTGACCTCGGCGCCGAAGCCCTGCGCCCGCGTCAGCGACATGACCTCCTCCAGGCTGCGCTCGCCGTCGTCACCGACGCGCAGGCCGTACCGCACGGCGTCGAAGCGGGCGAGGTTGCTGGAGGCCTCGCTGGGGGCGATGAGGTAGTACGCCGGCAGCGCGTAGGTGAAGTGCGGGCACGAGACCTCGACGACGGCGGCACCGAGGTCGCGCAGGACGTCGACGGCCTCTCCGAAGCGCTCCTCGACGCCGGCCTGGTAGCCCTCGCCGGACAGCTCGCGGACGACGCCGACCCGCAGCCCGCGCAGCGACCCCTCCCGAGCGCCCTGCCGCGCCGCCTCGACCACCGGCGGGACCGGCGAGGGGATCGACGTGGAGTCCAGCGGGTCGTGCCCGGCGATCGCCTCGTGCAGCAGGGCGGCGTCGAGCACCGTGCGCGCGCACGGGCCGGCCTGGTCGAGGCTGCTGCTGAAGGCGACCAGCCCGTACCGCGAGACCCCGCCGTAAGTCGGCTTGACCCCCACCGTTCCGGTGACGGCAGCCGGCTGCCGGATGGAGCCGCCGGTGTCGGTGCCGATGGCCAGCGGCGCCTCGAAGGCGGCGACGGCGGCAGCCGACCCGCCGCCCGAGCCGCCCGGGATGCGGTCGAGGTCCCACGGGTTGTGCGACGGGCCGTACGCGCTGTGCTCGGTGGACGAGCCCATCGCGAACTCGTCCATGTTCGTCTTGCCGAGCAGCACCACGCCGGCGTCCTTGAGCCGCCGGGTCACGGTCGCGTCGTACGGCGGCCGCCAGCCCTCGAGGATGCGCGACCCGACCGTGGTCGGGACGCCCTGCTGCACGATGACGTCCTTGAGACCGAGCGGGACACCGGCCAGCGGGCCGGTCACGCTGGACCTGTCAGCGATGGCGGCGTCGACGCGCCGAGCCTGCTCCAGCGCACCCTCGGTGTCGACGTGCAGGAAGGCGTGCACCCGCTCGTCGACCGCGGCGATGCGGTCGAGGTGCGCCTGCGCCACCTCGACCGCGGAGACGTCCTCGGCGGCGACGGCGGCGGCCAGCTCGGCCGCCGTCATGCGGGTGAGGTCGGTCATGCCGTCACTCCTCGTCCGCGAGGATCTGCGGCACGCGGAAGCGGCCGTCCTCGGCGTCGGGAGCGCCGGCGAGCACGGCCTCGCGCGGCAGCGACGGCCGGACCTCGTCCGGCCGCTGCACGTTCTCGAGCGGCACCGCGTGGGTGGTGGGCGGCACGTCGGCGGCGTCCGAGACCTCCCGGATCTTCGCGACCGCGCCGAGGATGACGTCGAGCTGCCCCGCCAGGGCGTCGAGCTCGGCGTCGTCGAGGGCGAGCCGCGACAGCCGCGCGAGGTGCGCGACCTCCTCGCGGGTGATCTCGGGCAACGGGTCCTCCTCGTCGGCGGCGGTCGGGCCGAGTCTAGGGACGCACGCACGCGGGTTTGACCGGCCGGACACCGCCGCGCAACAGCGCCGCAACGCGCGGCCGCGACGGTCGGTGCCATGTCCTGGTTGCTGCGCGTGGTGCTGCCCGACCGTCCCGGCTCCCTCGGCGCGCTCGCGAGCGCGCTCGGCGAGGTCGGCGGCGACATCCTCTCGCTCGACGTCGTGGAGCGCGGCCCGGACGGCGCCGTCGACGACCTCGTCGTCGCACTGCCCGCCGGCGGGCTCGCCGACCGGCTCATCACGAGCGCGCAGTCGGTCGACGGCGTCGTCGTGGAGTCGCTGCGCCCCTACTACGGCGTCACCGACCTGCACCGCGACCTCGAGCTCGTCGACGAGCTCGCCGCCGCCCCGTCCCGCGCGCTGCCGCTGCTGGTCGAGCACGCGCCCGGCGTGTTCCGCGCCGGCTGGGCCGCACTGGTCGAGCGCGGCGCACCGGGTGTCCGCGCGCTGCACGCCAGCGCCGGGGCGCCCGACCTGAGCGGTGTCGCGCTGCCGTGGCTGCCGCTGCCGACGGCCCGCCGGCTGGACGTGCGTGAGGACTGGGTGCCCGAGCGCTGGGGCGCGACCGGCACCGAGCTGGCCGCCGCGCCGGTGGGCCGGTCGGAGCGGGCCGTGCTGCTCGGCCGGCCGGGAGGGCCTCGGTTCCGCGCCTCGGAGGTGCTGCGGCTCGCGCACCTGGCCGGCATCGCGGCCACGGTGACCGAGCGGCTGGCGCCGGTCTGATCTCAGCCGGGCAGGCCGGGCAGGACCGGGCGGCTGGAGGACGACGGCCTCGGCGACGGCGAGCGGGTCGGCTCCGGCGCCGGCTGCGCCTCGGAGCCGGACGGCACCCGTGCCGACGGCGGGGTGAACAGCTCGGCGATGTCCCGCAGCGCGCGACCGTCGGGTGGGCCGGCCAGCTCGCTGCGGAAGTCGCCCGGCCCGACGAGCCAGTAGGCGAAGACCTCCGCCCAGTCCCCCGCTCCGGTCCGGTAGTCGGAGCACAGGTCGCACGGCCACCACGGCGTCGCCGGCGACAGCCCTCGCAGCTGCAGGTAGCGCGCCCGCTGCTCGTCGTCGCCGGTCACGAGATCGACGGCGTGACCGATCTCGTGCGCCACCGTCGCCCGCAGCGACAGGTCGGACTGCTCGGGCCGGACCAGC
>DATMJH010000492.1:0-14509 GCA_035554015.1 Mycobacteriales bacterium | reverse complement strand
CCTCGGCGGCATGGGCCACTGACCCTGCGTCAGGAACGACGAGCGCGCGGCCGCTCCGACGCGCTGACGTCCGGCCCTCAGGGACGGTTGCGGCCGTAGGAGTCGTGGCTGCTCACCCAGTCGCCCGCCAGGATCGCCGAGGTGAGCGAGATGTCGCCCGCGAGCACCGTGGCCGCGCAGATCTCGGCGAACCGCGCGACGCCGCCGGTGCCGTAGCAGCCGAGCATCTCCAGGCACTCCCGCTGCGTGGGCAGGCCGGTGCCGCCGCCATACGTGGCGACGATGAGCGAGGTCAGCGTCGTCGACCAGTAGTAGTCGCCGTTCTCGCGCAGCTGCGCGTACGTGATGCCGGCGTGGGACTCGCTGACGTTGGCCACGTCCTGTCCCGTGGCGATGAACAGCGCCGTCAGCGCGTTCGCGGCATGGGCGCCGTTGTAGGCCGCGCCGGACATGAACGATCCCACCATGCCGATCTGCCGGTACTCGAACAGCTGCCGGGTCTCGATGCCCATGAGTGCCTTGAGCACGTCGGGCTTGATGACCGCTTCCGCGACGACCCGCTTCCCGCGGGTGAGCAGCATGTTGATCTGCGAGTGCTTCTTGTCGGTGTCGATCGCCCCCGACAGGATGTAGCGCGGGTGGTCCGGGTGGTTCTCGCGGATCCACTCGCAGGCCGCGAGCGTCGCCTTGCCGGTCATGTTCTGCCCGGCCGCGTCGCCGGTCGTGTAGTTCACCCGCAGGTAGCGCAGGTTCGCCACCTGGTGGTGGGTGATGTGCGTCAGCCGGCCGGATCGGGTGGTCGCTTCGGCGGCCTTGCGGACCCCCTCGATGTTCTCCTCCACCCAGTGCCCGAGCTCCCGGGCCGCGACGGCGTCGTCGCACAGGAACACCGGGGCGCGCTGCATGGCGTCGTCCACGACCGCGGTGCGGACGCCGCCGCACTCGGCCAGCAGCCGCATGCCGCGGTTGTACGACGCGACGAGCGTGCCCTCCGTGGTCGCCAGCGGCACGAAGACGTCGCCCCGAGCGTGCTCGCCGTCGAGCCGGAGCGGGCCGGCCACGCCGATCGGTACCTGTGCCACGCCGACGAAGTTCTCGACGTTGCCCGGCAGCACGGCCGGGTCGATCGAGTAGTGCCCGACGTGGTCGAGCCCCGTCCCGCTGCGCTCGGCGAGGAACGCGCGGCGACGGCGCGCCTGCTCCTGGGTGTAGTCGTTCTCCCTGTCCCGGGGGATCCGCTCTCGCGGCGTGGCGGTCGTCATGGGGCCTCCTCGAACGCTCGGCTGGCCCCGTCCTACCCCATGAGCGTGACCTGGCCCACATCCGCCCCACCCCGCCGCTCGGGCGCCGCGTGACGCGGGCCACGGCGGAGGACCGTCGCGCCGACGCCCTGGTGACCCGTCGGTAGCATCCGACCCCGAGACCGCGCCGGCCGAGGAGCCGGCCCGCTGGCCGACCGACAGGACAGGACCTCCACCGTGCACGAGATCCGCGACGCCATCCTCGCCGGCGAGTACGCCGCCCTCGCCGGCATCGTCCGGTCACAGGGCATCCCCGAGAGCTACCGCGGCGTCGTCGTCCGCAAGGACGAGGTCGGCATGTTCGAGGGCCTCGCGACCCGCGACAAGGACCCCCGCAAGAGCCTGCACGTCGACGAGGTGCCGACCCCCGAGCTCGGCCCCGGTGAGGCGCTGGTCGCCGTCATGGCGTCGTCGGTCAACTTCAACACCGTCTGGACGTCGATCTTCGAGCCGGTGTCGACGTTCGGCTTCCTCGAGCGCTACGGCCGTCTGAACGACCTCGCCAAGCGGCACGACCAGCCCTACCACGTCGTCGGGTCCGACCTGTCCGGCGTCGTGCTGGCCGTCGGCGCCGGTGTCTCGAAGTGGAAGGCGGGCGACGTCGTCGTGGCGCACTGCCTGTCGGTGGAGCTCGAGGACCCGCAGGGCCACGACGACACGATGATGGACCCGCAGCAGCGGATCTGGGGCTTCGAGACCAACTTCGGCGGCCTCGCGGAGATCGCTCTGGTCAAGGCCAACCAGCTCATGCCGAAGCCGGCCCACCTCACCTGGGAGGAGGCGGCCTGCCCGGGACTCGTCAACAGCACGGCGTACCGCCAGCTGGTGAGCAAGAACGCCGGCGCGATGAAGCAGGGCGACAACGTGCTCATCTGGGGCGCCTCGGGCGGCCTGGGGTCCTACGCCACCCAGTACGTGCTCAACGGCGGCGGCACTCCCGTGTGTGTCGTCAGCTCGCCGGAGAAGGCCGACATCTGCCGACGCATGGGCGCCGAGCTGATCATCGACCGCAACGCCGAGGACTACCGGTTCTGGAAGGACGAGAACACCCAGGACCCGAAGGAGTGGCAGCGGTTCGGCAAGAAGATCCGCGAGCTCACCGGCGGCGAGGACATCGACATCGTCTTCGAGCACCCTGGCCGGGAGACCTTCGGCGCCTCCGTGTACGTGACGCGCAAGGGCGGCGTCATCACCACCTGCGCCTCGACGAGCGGCTACATGCACCAGTACGACAACCGCTACCTCTGGATGAACCTCAAGCGGATCGTCTCGTCGCACTTCGCGAACTACCGCGAGTCCTGGGAGGCGAACCGCCTCATCGCCAAGGGCAGGATCCACCCGACGCTGTCCAAGGCGTACCCGCTCGAGGAGACCGGGCAGGCGGCGTACGACGTGCACAAGAACCTGCACCAGGGCAAGGTCGGCGTGCTGTGCCTGGCCCCGCAGGAGGGTCTCGGCGTCGCGCCCGAGGCGCAGGAGTTCCGGGCGAGGCACGAGGACGCCATCAACCGGTTCCGGGACATCTGAGCCGGCGCGCGACCCGACCTGTCAGCCCCGGGAAGCGGACGCCGCGGGCTACCGTGGCGCCTCCGCCGCGAACGCCCTGTCCGGTGGTACTACAAGCACCATGACGAGCGAGACGATGCCGGACTCGATGGACGACCTCGTACCTCTCAGCGACGCGGACGAGCCGCAGCAGAGCAGCTTCCGGCACAAGCCGTGGGGCTACGACCCGCGGCAGGTCGAGCAGTACCTCGACCAGGTCGAGGTCTCGCTCAACGAGGCCGACGACCGGCACGCCGAGGACGAGCGGCGCATCAGCGCGCTCGAGCAGCAGGTCGGCGAGCTCACCGCCCGGCTGAGCGAGGCCGAGCGGCGGGCCTCGGGCCGTCCCGAGCCGGCGGCGCTGGTCGGCGAGCGGCTGCGCCAGATGCTCGCCCTGGCCGAGGAGGAGTCGACCGCGATCCGGGCCGGCGCCCGGGCAGAGGCGGACGCGCTCATGACCGCGGCCAAGGAGCAGGCCGCCGCGGAGACCGCCGAGCGCACCAAGGACCTCGAGAAGCGGGAGCGGGAGGTCGAGCGCGCCCAGCGCGAGGCCGAGACCGGCCGGCTCCAGGCGCAGCAGGACGCCGAGCAGGTGCGCTCGCGTGCGCAGCGCGAGGCCGAGCGCGAGCTCGAGAAGGCACGGGCGCGCGCCGAGGCGCTCCGCGTCGGCCCGGAGCGCGACGTCGCCAAGCAGCTCGAGACGGCGCGGGCCGACGTCCGCCTGCTGCACGACCAGACGCAGCGCGAGGTCAACGAGCGCCGCGCCGACATCGAGCGCGAGGTCCGTGACCTGACCCGGCAGCGCGATGCGCTGGTCGGCCAGCTGGCGTCGCTGCGCGACGCCATCGCGGCAGCCGTCGGGCCGCTCGGCGGCGCGATCGCCTCGGCCTCCGACCCGGAGCCGACCCAGCGGATGCGGCGGCCGGACGCCGCCGGGGTCGACCCGGGTGCCTGACCCGGGGTCACCCGAGCACCCCGACGGCCTCGAGGAGGCCGTCGAGCGCGCCGTCGACCAGCGGGTCGAGGACGAGGTCGACGAGCGTGTCGACGACGTCGAGCGCGCCGCCGCCGATGCCCGTCGTGCCGAGGCCGGCGCGGCCGATGCCCGCGCCGGTGCCGAGCAGGCCCGCGACGGCGCCGTGGTCGCCGGCGGGGCAGCGGTCGAGGCCGCGAGCCGCGTCGCCCCGGACGACCCGCTGCTCGACACCGCCGTGCGCAGGATCGAGGCGCACGCCACGCCCGACGAGCCGTTCGGCCGCCCCGGGCGTCCGATGTCGGGCCGGTCGCCGTTCCGCATCGGCTTCACCGCAGCCCTCGGCGTCGCGCTGGCCTACGGGCTGGTGCAGGCGCTGGTGGCCGTGCGGTCGGTGCTCGTGCTGCTGCTCATCTCCGCCTTCCTCGCCATCGGGCTCAACCCCGCCGTCGTGGCGATGGAGCGTCGCGGCATCCGGCGTGGCCTGGCCGTGGCGGTCGTGCTGTTCGGCGCGCTGCTGTTCTTCACCGGCTTCGCCCTCGCCGTCGTGCCGCCGATCGTCGACCAGGTCGACGAGTTCGTGCAGCAGGCGCCCGGCTACATCGACGACCTGCAGGACAACGAGCGCATCGCCGAGCTGGACGAGCGCTACGGCCTGCTCGATCGCGCGCGCTCGCTGGTCGACGACCCGAGCCAGGTCGGTGCGAGCGTCTTCGGCGGGCTGTTCGGCGTCGGCAAGGTCGTGTTCAGCGCCTTCTTCAGCACCATCACGGTGCTCATCGTGACGCTGTACTTCCTGGCCAACCTGCCGAGCATGAAGACGCGCGCCTACCGCCTCGTCCCGCGCAGCCGCCGCGCCCGGGTCGGGCTGCTCACCGACGAGATCCTCGCCCGGGTCGGCGGGTACGTCGCCGGCGCGCTCGGCATCGCGACCATCGCCGGCCTGTCCACCTACGTGCTGCTGCTCGTGCTCGGCATCCCGTACGCGGTCGCGCTGTCGATGGTGGTCGCGCTGACGGCGCTCATCCCGCTCGTCGGAGCCACGATCGGCGCCGTCATCGTCTGCACCGTCGCGCTGTTCACGTCGGTGAAGGCCGCGCTCGTCTGCGTCGTCTTCTACGTCATCTACCAGCAGGTCGAGAACTACGTCATCTACCCGAGGGTCATGAAGCGGTCGGTCGACGTCTCGCCGGCCGCGACCGTCGTCGCGGTGCTCATCGGCGGATCGCTGCTCGGTGTGCTGGGCGCGCTGCTCGCGATCCCGCTCGCTGCCGCCGTGCAGCTCGTGCTCGCCGAGGTGGTCGAGCCGCGGCAGGACGCGACCTGACCGTCAGCGCGCGAGCGGCGAGCGCTCGGTGCCCTCGACGAGCCCGTCGGGCACGGCGCGCGGCAGCGGGTACGCGTCCGGCGCGACCCTCCTGACGACCTCGTCGAGCACCGTCTCGGTGTAGCCGACGAACAGGTGCTTCGCACCGTCCACGCCGACCACCTCGGCCTGCGGGACGGCGGCGAAGCGCTCGCGCGCCTCGGCCGGTTGGAGGTAGTCGTCGTGCTCGGGGACGATCGCGACGAGCGGCTTGCCCGAGTCGGCCCACTGCCTCAGGTGCTCGGGCTGCGAGAAGCGCAGGGGCGGGCTGATGAGCACCGCGCCGGCCACCGAGGGGTCGCACCCGTACATCAGTGCGAGGTCGGTGCCGAACGACCAGCCCATCAGCCAGATCGCCGGCAGGTCCTCCGCCTCGCAGAGGTCGAGGGCGGCGGCCACGTCGTACTTCTCGTCCGCCGCGTGCCCGAACTCGCCCTGGCTGGTGCCGTGCGGGCTGCTCGTGCCGCGGGTGTTGAAGCGCAGCACGGCGACGCCGGCCAGCGCCGGCAGCCGGTAGGACGCCTTCTTGATCAGGTGACTGTCCATGAACCCGCCGTGCGTCGGCAGCGGGTGCAGGCACACCAGCGTCGCGACCGGCGGGCGGTCACGTGGCAGCGCCAACTCGCCGACGAGCTCGAGACCGTCGGCGGTGTGCAGCGTGACGGGACGGCGGTCGGCCTCGAGCACGGTGTTCTGGCGGAGGTCGGGCATCGCGGTCACTGTACGGGCGCGTCGAGCCCCGGCCGGGCGAGACATCTGCAGTTCCGACACATCAGGACGTGTCGGAACTGCAGATGTCTGCGGCCGGGGGCCGGCGCGACGGCGTCAGCCGTAGCGCGGCGCGTTCCTCGACCGCTGCAGCTTCGCACCGCGCCGGTCCCGCGCAGCCCAGCACGCGGTGTGCCAGTGCCGCCGGTCGTCCTCGCGGCCCTCGGGCCAGGCGACGACGTGCGGCACCGACGACGGCAGCTCCTGGTCGCAGCCGGGGCACCGGTACGAGCGCCCCGGCGAGCCGGCGAGCGAGCGCACGACGAAGCCGTCCTCGACGCGGTGGCCGGCGGGCGGCCGCACCTCGCCGTCCCCCCGCCGCAGGGCCTCGAGCGCGGCGGCCTCACGAGCGCCGCGCCGGGACCCGCGGGCCACCGCTACTTCTTGGCGTAGTCGCGGAACCCGCGGCCGGTCTTGCGGCCGAGGTATCCCGCGCGCACCAGGTGCTCGAGCATCGGCGCGGGGACGTCGCCCGGCTCGCGGAACTCGTTGAACAGCGTCTGCTGGATCGCGAGGGTGACGTCGAGGCCGACGACGTCCATGAGCGCGAACGGGCCCATCGGGTGCCCGCACCCCTTCGTCATCGCGAGGTCGATGTCGTCGATCGTGGCGTAGTGCGCCTCGAGCATCTTGACGGCGTCGTTGAGGTAGGGGAACAGCAGCGCGTTGACGATGAAGCCGGCCCGGTCACCGCAGAGCACCGCGTGCTTCCTCGTCCTCGCGCAGACCTCGAGCACGGTAGCCGTCACGTCGTCCGACGTCGTCACCGTCGGCACCACCTCGACGAGCCTCATGATCGTCGCCGGGTTGAACCAGTGCATGCCGACGACGTCCTGCGGCCGCGACGTCGCGGTGGCGCACTCGATGACCGGGAGCGACGAGGTCGTCGTCGCGAGCACGGCGCCGGGCTTCATCACCTCGTCGAGAGCCCCGAACAGCTCGCGCTTCACCGCGAGGTCCTCGACGACCGCCTCGATGACCAGGTCGCAGTCGCGCAGGTCGTCCAGCGACGTCGTCCCGGTGATGCGCCCCAGCGTGGCGTCGCGGTCTTCCTCGGAGAGCTTGCCGCGCTGCACCGCCTTGCCGAGCGAGCTCTCGACCTTCGTGCGGACGCCGGCGACCTTGTCGTCGCTGCGGGCGCGGAACACGACGTCGTAGCCGCTCCTCGCGCAGACCTCGACGATGCCGCCGGCCATCGTGCCCGTGCCGATGACGCCGATGCGCTGCACCGCGCGCGGCTCGGCGTCGACCTTCGACCCCGACGGCGTCAGCGCGTCGTCGACCACCTCGGGTGAGTCGGGCGAGGCGTAGGTGTAGAAGCCACGCCCGGTCTTGCGGCCCAGCAGGCCGGCGGTCACGTACTGCTTGAGCATGGGGGCCGGCGCGTGCCGGTGGTCGCGCGACTGCGCGTACATCGTCTCGAGGATCTCGTACGCGGAGTCGAGGCCGATGAGGTCGAGCAGCGCGAGCGGGCCCATCGGGTGACCGGTGCCGAAGCGCATCGCGGCGTCGACGTCCTCCCTCGTCGCATACCGCGACTCGTACATCCGCACGGCATTGTTGAGGTAGCCGAACAGCAGCGCGTTCGCGATGAAGCCCGCGCGGTCGCCCGCGGTGACGTCGGTCTTGCCGACGCGGGCGACGAGCGCCTCGACGTCCTCCACGACCGTCGGGTCGGTGACGACCGTCTGCACGACCTCCACGAGATCCATGACCGGCGCCGGGTTGAACCAGTGCAGCCCGACGACGCGCGACGGGCGCGACGTGCCGGTCGCGAGCTCCGTCACTGACAGCGCTGACGTGTTCGTGGCGAGGACGGCATCGTCCGGGAGCAGCCGGTCGAGCTCGGCGAACAGCTCGCGCTTGAGGTCCATCCGCTCCGGCACGGCCTCGACGACGAGCTCGCAGTCCTTGACCGCCGACAGGTCCGTGCCGACGCCGACCCGCTGCATCACCTGCGCCGCCTCGTCCTCCGACAGCTTGCCCTTGCGCGCGGCACGCTCGGTGCTGGTCTGCAGGTGATGGCGGGCCCGCTCGACGCCGGCTTCGTCGACCTCGACGCCGACGACCTCGATCCCCGAGCGGGCGAGCACCTCCGCGATGCCCGCCCCCATGGTGCCGAGACCGACCACACCGACCTTGTTGAACTCGCGCGCCACAGCCCACTCCCGTCCGGGCACGACCGCTCGGGCGCGGACGTGCGTCCGGCCGAGTCTCCCAGCCGGAGCGCGCCCACGCCGAAGGGGGTGCAGCCGGACGCCACGCCGTCACGTTCCGAGCCGAAGCGCTCACATGCCTCCCGGACACGTGCCACGATCGGGCCCCGGTTGAGATCCCAGCCGGTCACCCCCTCGCTGGGGACGGTGGACCGGAAGGTGGTCGTGGCTGACGACGGCAGCGCCCTGCGCATGTCGGTGCGCCGCTCCGGCGACACAGTGGTTCTCGAGCTCAGCGGCGAGGCCGACATCGCGTCGGTCCCCCGGCTGAGCATGCGTCTGCGCGACCTCGTGACGGGAGACGCGCAGCACGTCGTCGTGCTCGGGCAGCAGCTGGCCTTCCTCGACCTCGCCGCGCTGGACGTGCTGCTCGACGCGTCCGCCGAGTTGACCGCTCGCGGCGGCTCGCTGGTGCTGCAGTCGCCGACCCGCCGGGTGCGCCGGCTGGTGGAGCTGCTCGCGCTCGACGGCCGGCTCCCGGTCCGCGGCTGACCCTCAGAACAGGGTCGGCGCCGTCGACTCGAGACCACGCAGCTCGTCGTAGTCGAGCTGCACGCAGGCGATGCCGCGGTCGGCGGCGAGCACCTTGGCCTGCGGCTTGAACGACTGCGCCGCGAGCACGCCGCGCACACCGTCGCCCAGCACCGTCGACACGCGCTGCAGGTACCGCGTCAGCTGCTCGACGCCGTCGATCTCGGCGTGCCGCTTCACCTCGACCAGCACGTGCGCACCCGCGGCGTCCCGGCACAGCAGGTCGACCGGGCCGATGTCGGTGAAGTACTCGCGCTGCACGAGGGTCCAGCCGTCGCCGAGCACCTCGCACCGGTCGGCGAGCAGCTCCTGCAGGTGCTTCTCGACGCCGTCCTTGACCAGACCAGGGTCCGCGCCCAGGGCGTGCGCGGTGTCGCTGTGGACCTGCTCGACCGTGATGACCAGCGACTCGCCGCCCTTGTTGCTGACGGTCCAGACGCCGTCGTCGACCCGCAGCGCGCACGGCGGTGTCATCCACATGAGCGGCTTGTAGCCCCCGGTGTCGCTGTGCACCAGGACCGAGCCGTCGGCCTTGACGACGACCAGCCGGGTGGCGAGCGGGAGATGGGCGGTGAGCCGGCCGACGTAGTCGACCGAGCAGTCCGCGATGACCAGCCGCACCTGCTCGACCCTAGCGCCCGCCGCACGCCGCCATGGCCCCCGTCAGCCGCATGACGAACTGGTGACTACCGGCCGGTAGCGGTGTCCACGCTGCCGCCCCGGGCAGGAAGGGGCGCGTCGGCACGACCGAGCGGGAGGAGGCTGCGGATGTACATCGGGCTCGGGACGCTCGTCCTGATCATCATCATCCTGATCATCGTCCTCTGAGGCGCCCGCCGGCCCGTACCGCTCAGCCGAGCGGTGCGAGCCCGTTCGCGTCGCGCACCACCGAGACGACCTCGCGCATGATGTCGGTCAGCTCGAAGTCCTTCGGCGTGAACACCCGCGCGACGCCCTGCTCGCGCAGGCGTGCGGCGTCGCCCTCCGGGATGATGCCGCCCACGACGACGGGCACGTCTGCGATGCCGGCCTCGCGCAGGCCGGCGAGCACCGCCGGCACCGCCTCCATGTGCGAGCCGGACAGGATCGACAGCCCGATGACGTGCACGTCCTCCTCGACCGCCGCGGCGACGATCTGCGCGGGCGTCAGCCGGATCCCCTGGTAGACGACCTCGAAGCCGCAGTCGCGGGCGCGCACGGCGATCTGCTCCGCACCGTTGCTGTGGCCGTCGAGCCCAGGCTTGCCGACCAGGAAGCGCAGCCGGACCCCGAGCTCGTCCCCGGTGGTCTTGACGGCGTCGCGCACGGAGGCGATCGCCTGGCCGGCCTCGCCGCCCATCACCGCAGCCGAGACGCCGGTCGGGGCGCGGTACTCGCCGAACACCTCGCGTAACGCGCCGGCCCACTCCCCCGTCGTCACCCCCGCGCGGGCGCACGCGATCGTGGCCCGCATGAGGTTCTCGTCGGTCTTCGCCGCGTCGCGCAGCGCCAGCAGAGCCTCCTCGACCGCCGCGGCGTCGCGCTGCGACCGCCACTGCTGCACCGCCGCGACCGCCTGCTGCTCGACCTCCGGGTCGACGACGAGGATCGCCTTGTCGATGTCGGCCGTCAGCGGCGAGGGCTCGGTGGTCTCGAACCGGTTGACGCCGACGACGACGTCCTCGCCGGCCTCGATACGCCGGCGGCGCTCGGCGTGGCTCGCCACGAGCGCCGACTTCATGTAGCCCTGCTCGACGGCGGCGACGGCGCCGCCCATCGCCTGGACGCGGTCGACCTCCTCGCGCACGGCGGCCTTGAGCTCGGCCACCTTGCGCTCGACGACGTGCGAGCCGTCGAACAGGTCATCGTGCTCGAGCAGGTCGGTCTCGAAGGCGAGCACCTGCTGCATGCGCAGCGACCACTGCTGGTCCCAGGGCCGCGGGAGACCGAGCGCCTCGTTCCAGGCAGGCAGCTGGATGGCGCGGGCGCGGGCCCTCTTCGACAGCGTCACGCCGAGCATCTCGAGCACGATGCGCTGGACGTTGTTCTCCGGCTGCGCCTCGGTGAGGCCGAGCGAGTTCACCTGCACCCCGTAGCGGAACCGGCGGTGCTTGGGGTCCTGAACGCCGTAGCGCTCGAGCAGGAGCTCGTCCCACAGCTCGGTGAAGGCGCGCATCTTGCACATCTCCTCCACGAACCGCACGCCCGCGTTGACGAAGAAGGAGATGCGGGCGCAGACCCTGCCGAACTCCTCGTCCGGCACCTGCCCGGCCGCCTTGACGGCGTCGAGCACCGCGATGGCGGTGCAGAGCGAGTAGGCGATCTCCTGCACAGGGGTCGCGCCGGCCTCCTGCAGGTGGTAGCTGCAGATGTTGGTCGGGTTCCACTTCGGGATCTCCGACACCGTGTACGCGACCATGTCGGTGATGAGCCGCAGCGACGGCGCCGGCGGGAACACGTAGGTACCCCGCGAGAGGTACTCCTTGATGATGTCGTTCTGCGTGGTGCCCTGCAGCTGACCGGGCGACGCGCCCTGCTCCTCGGCGACGACCTGGTAGAGCGCGAGCAGCCACATCGCCGTCGCGTTGATGGTCATGGACGTGTTCATCGTGTCGAGCGGGATGCCGTCGAACAGCGCGCGCATGTCGCCGACGTGCGTGACCGGCACGCCGACCTTGCCGACCTCGCCCCTGGCGAGCTCGGAGTCGGGGTCGTAGCCCGTCTGCGTCGGCAGGTCGAAGGCGACCGACAGGCCGGTCTGGCCCTTGGCCAGGTTGCGCCGGTAGAGCTCGTTGCTCTCCTTGGGCGACGAGTGACCGGCGTAGGTGCGCATGACCCACGGCTTGTCCCGCACCGGCCGAGTGGCCTCCGGAGCGGCGACGGAGGGCGAGGGCGGCGGCTCCGGCGCCGGCGCCTCGGCGCCCGGGGTCTCTGACCCGATCGACTGCGTGTGCTCCGTCATCGCGCCGTCCTCGCTGCCGCCGTGATCGTCGATCACCGAGTGTAGGCAGTGACGGGTGCCACGCCGGCGGCGGTCAGTACGGGCGCACGGCGCGCGGAGCGGGCTGCTGCAGGCAGCCCGACGCCCGCCCGAGCGCCTGCAGACCGGCACGGTCGCCGGCACCGAACTCGCTCTCGCTGTTGGTGGTGCGGAAGTACATGACCTGCGTCGGGTCGTCGACGTGTCCGAGCCCGACGGCGTGCGCCAGCTCGTGCAGCATCACCTCGCCCTCCGTCGCCCCGGGGCCGAAGCCCGAGGCCAGCCGGTTGCCCGCGCCGATGCCGATGTCGGTGGTGCCGGCAGGCACCCACGCGACGAGCAGCGGTGCCCACCGCTCGCCGTAGCGCTCGGGCTGGTAGGCCGGCCTCGTCGTGGAGGGCAGCTCGTCGGTGTCGCCGCCGTCGACGAACTGCAGGCCGCTCACGACGGAGATGCGGCGCAGCGCCTCCGCCAGGTCCTCGCGGCCCCGCTGCGGCATCCACGTCGGGTTGACGACGTAGGTGATCGGCGCGCACGGGTCCCACCGGGCCGGCCGGCCGGTGTCGTCGACCCACGCCGGTCCCCAGCCCTGCACGGCGGGCGCCGGGTCCGGCACCTGGCGCAGCTCGGGCAGTGGCTCACGCGTCTGGGGCAGCAGTGCCAGGCCGACGACGAGCACGGCGGTGCCCGCGCCCGCCCCCGCCAGGGCCGACAGCCCGGTCCGCCGCCGGCGTGACGGCGGCGCCGCGACCGCGACCGGAGCCGCACCCGAGGGCGGCCAGGCCGGCGGCGGCGCCCGGAAGGAGTCCTGCTGCACGCGGGGGTCATCGGCGCGCCGGCGGCCGGCCTGGAGTCAGGCGCAGTCGGAGGTGGCCACCGTGCGCAGCACCCGGTACAGGCGGGTCACCCGCAGCAGCCGGTGCACCTGCTCGGGAGCGTCCAGCAGCAGCAGCCGCCGACCGGCGCGGTCCGCGGCGCGGTGCGCGCCGACCAGCACGCCGAGCCCGGTGGCGTCGACGGCCGTCAACCCGGACAGGTCGAGCACGAGGTCGCCCGCCCCGGTCGTCACGGCCGACGCGAGCGCGAGCCGTGCGTCCGCCGCGGCGGTGACGTCGAGCCGGCCGGTGAGCACGACCCGGCCGGGAAGGTCGGCCCGCAGCTCGAGCGGCGGGGCGGTGGTCGACGAGGGCACGGCACCTCCTGCGGGAACGCCGTCCGCGACGACGGGTCTCGTCTGAGGGACGCAGGTCGGCCGTGCCCGGTTGCCCGCTGTTGTGCCAGACCGCCGCTCGGCTGGGAAGCAGGCGCGCCGGAGCGACGCGGCCCGACCTGCGGAGCCGCCCGCGCGGTGGCAGACTCGTCCCGGTTCCTCCCTCCCCCCGCATCCCCGGAGCGCACCGTGGTGCTGCCCAGCCACTACTGGACCGGCCCGCTGGCCGCCCTGTTCGCGCTGGCCGTCGTGGTCCTCATCTGCCGCTGGGTGTTCGCGCCACCCAGGCGCGTCGTGCGGCCGGAGGTGCCTGGACGGCCGGCGGACTACGGGCTGCTCGTCCCGGTGGCGCATGCGCGCAGCGTCGACGACGCCGACCTGCTCGTCGCCGCGCTGTCCGCCGGTGGCGTCCGCTCCACCGTCGCGCCCGGCGACGGCGGCGGCTGGCGGGTGCTGGTGTTCAGCTCCGACGCCGAGCGCGCCGAGCGGCTCGTGCGCCGCTGACCCGGTCCGGCAGCGTCGTCAGCCCAGCGCGAGCGGGGGCTCCTCCGGTGCGGCCTCGCGGCGCACGTCGGCGCCGAGCGACTGCAGCTTGGGCACGAACCGCTCGTAGCCGCGGTCCACGTGGTGCACCTCGGCGACCTCCGTGACACCGTCGGCGACCAGGCCGGCGAGGACCAGCGCAGCACCTGCCCGGATGTCGTGCGCCGTCACCGGTGCCCCCGACAGCTGCGCCCGCCCCCGCACGACGGCGTGGTGGCCGTCGGTGCGCACGTCGGCGCCGAGCCGGCTGAGCTCGTTGACGAACATCCAGCGCGCCTCGAAGACGTTCTCCGTCACCATCGCGGTGCCGTCGGCGACGGCGTTGAGCGCGAGCACCATCGGCTGGAGATCGGTGGGGAAGCCCGGGTAGGGCAGCGTGACGACGTCGACCGCGCGCGGTCGCCGGTCCATGCGCACGCGGAACCCGCCGCCGGGCTCGGTGCTCACCGCGGCGCCCGCCGTCGTCAGCTTGTCGAGGGCGATCTCCAGGTGCTCCGCGCGGCCGTTGCTCACCAGCACGTCGCCGCGGGTCAGCGCAGCGGCGATGGCCCACGTGCCGGCGACGATGCGGTCGGGCACCGTCGCGTGCTCGGCGACCGGCCGCAGGTGCTCGACGCCCTCCACCTCGAGGGTGGAGGTACCGATGCCGCCGATCTGCGCCCCCATCTGGACGAGCAGATCGCACAGGTCGACGATCTCCGGCTCCCGCGCGGCGTTGTCGATCTGGGTCGTGCCCTTGGCCAGGACCGCGGCCATGAGCAGGTTCTCGGTGGCGCCGACGCTCGGGAAGTCGAGCCACACCTGGGCGCCGGTCAGCCGCGGCGCCCGCGCGATGAGGTACCCGTGCTCGCTCTCCACCGTCGCGCCGAGCTTGACCAGCCCGGCGACGTGCATGTCGAGGCCCCGGGAGCCGATGGCGTCGCCGCCCGGGAGCGCCACCTTCGCCTCGCCGCACCGCGCGACGAGCGGCCCGAGCACCGCGATGGAGGCGCGCATCCGGCGCACCAGGTCGTAGTCGGCCTCGTGACCCGGTCGAGCCGGGACGTCGATGCGGAGCGTGCCGTCACCGCGCTGGACGGTGCAGCCGAGCCGGCGCA
>DATMJH010000491.1:0-2302 GCA_035554015.1 Mycobacteriales bacterium | reverse complement strand
ACGTCACCCACTGCGATTCCCAACCGCATTCGCAGATCGCGAAGTGCCGGTGTTGGGCCCGACGAAGCGTGTAGAGCATCGAGCTCTCTCACCGTCTGGTCCGGCGAACCGAGCGAACGTCCGACCTGGACGTTCGCGCCCAATCGGTGATCACCGCGCCTAGGTGTTCAACGTACAGCCGCACCACCTCAACAGTGCTTGCAGCCACGGGCCATTCCTGATGCACAGACGTCCAAGTCACGGCGCAAGACATGGCCATGAGCAGGTAGTCGGCGCCTCGCCGCTGCCGCATGCACGTCGCCGGACCTCGCGGATCGGAGCCGCGGGTCCGATGCCGGACCGGCCTCCGTGGCGCCGAGCACCTGAGCGCCGGGGTTCTCCCTCCGCTCGTGCGCCGAACCGGCCCCCCGCCGGAGCGGGTACCACGGTCGTGCGCCGGCTCTGTCAGCAGCGGAGCTCGAACCAGACGCGCTTGCCTGGTGGCTTCATGTCGACGCCCCACGCGTGGGCGAGCTCAGCGATCAGCCACATGCCGCGCCCGCCCACCGCATCGCGCCCGGGCAGCGACGGGTCGGACGGCGGCGTGGGGTCGGCGTCGCGGATCTCGACGTGGCAGGTGCCGGCGTCGAGGTCGATGACGACGGAGTAGCCATCGGCGGCGCTGTGCTGAACAGCGTTCGACGCCAGCTCCGAGGTGAGGAGACGGGCGACCTCGATGGTGTCGATCCCGCAGCCGGCCTCGATGAGCTCGTGCATCACGATGTTCCGCGCCCGGCGAACCGAGGCTGCCTCCGCCGGCAGCATCGTCTCCATCCCAACCTCCCGCCTCGGAGCGCAGGTACCCGTCACGCGACCGCAACATGCGGTCGCGTGAAGCAGCTGCGACGCGCGAGGCGGGGGTCAGGCGGCTTCGGCGACGGCGGGGACGTCGGCGGCCAGGGCCGGCGCGACGACCTGCTCGTCGTCGTCGAAGAGGTCGAACGGCTCGCCGAAGCGGATGGCCTCGGTGAGGGGCCCGAGGAGCCGGCTCAGGGGGCGCACGCCCGCCGGCCTACCCGACAGGTGCACGTTCACACCTGACGGCGGTGGTCGCTGCTGGCTCGTTGGACGACGAAGGCCACGGGGGCATGACGTCCCCGAGGCACACCAGCAAGGGCGCGGTGCCGGTGAGGTCGCCCGCACGCCCCGGAGCTGGATGGCCGCAGGCGTTGCCATTGGGACATTTCGTGCACATCGCTACGGTGGACGGTGCTGCCGGTCCTCTCGCAGCAGGGCCGGCACCCGGACGAGAACGGAGCTGGACGACCCGAGGGGACCGACGCATGGGCCTGCTGGACGGCCGCGAGCGAGACGTCGTCGACCGCTACGAGCGGGGCGAGACCATCGAAGCCATCGCCCGGGCCCTTGGCGTCAGCGCAAAGCCCGTGCGGTCCGTTCTCGAAGCCGCTGGCGTGGCCTTCCGGCCGCCGGGCCGGCCGTGGCCGCTCGCCGACGAGGAGGGTGCCATCGCCGCCGCCTACGCCGCAGGCGAGACCTTGGCGTCACTCGCCCACCGGTACTCGGTGAGCCAGCGCACGGTCCGCAAGGCCGTGCTCGCCGGTGGCGGGAGGCTTCGACCGCCGGGCGGTCGACCACGTCCGACCTGACATCGCGTCAGCCTGCAACGAGGTGTCGGGTGCCGGTCACCTCGAGCACCCGCTGCACGGCAGTCGACGGGTTCGTGATCTCGAAGTGCTGGCGGGCGCCCTTGGCCCGTTGCGAGGCGGCGAGCAGCGCTCCGAGACCTGACGAGTCGAGGAAGGTGACGTCGGCGAGGTCGACGACGATCACGCGGACGTCGTCGAGCCCGACGAAGGCGCCGATGGCGGCACGCACGGTTCGGACGCAGCTGACGTCGATCTCGCCGCCGAGACGGACCCGCACCGTGCCGTCGCTCTCGTTGACGTCGATCGTGTGGTGGTCCACCCGCGTCCCTTCTCCGTGATCGTGCTCTTTCGTACCTCCACGGTCGGATCAGTGCCAAGATCACAGGGCGCTTCAGTGCCGAGCGGCGGCGCGCGCGCCAGGAGGGGACGGCTCGGCACATGGCTGACGAGAGGCGCTGGCTGATCTACGGCTTGACGCTGACGGTGGCGCTCGCGGTCCTCGATCTGACGACCGGTGACGGCGTCAACTTCACCGCCGTGTACTTCCTCGGCGCGCTGCTGGCAGCGTCGCAGTGCCCGCCGCGTCCGACCGCGGCCGTTGCGGCGTTCGGGCTCGCCTGCACCGTCGTCATCACTGCCGTGCTCGAGCTCGGCAC
>DATMJH010000490.1:0-9604 GCA_035554015.1 Mycobacteriales bacterium | reverse complement strand
CAGCGAGGCGGTGCGCGGCGAGGGCGCGATGCTCGTCGACGCCACCGGCCGCCGCGTCATCGGCCCGGACGAGCACGAGCTGGCCGACCTCGCGCCCCGCGACGTCGTCGCCAAGGCGATCCACCGGCGGATGCGCGAGAGCGGCGTCGACCACGTGTACCTCGACGCGACGCACCTGGGTGCCGAGGTGCTGGAGCGGCGGTTCCCGACGATCGTCGCGCGCTGCCGCGAGGCCGGCATCGACCCGGTGCGCCAGCCGGTGCCGGTCGCGCCGGCGGCGCACTACGCCAGCGGGGGCGTCCGCACCGACCTGCACGGCCGCACGTCCGTGCCCGGGCTGTACGCCTGCGGCGAGGTGGCCTGCACCGGCGTGCACGGCGCGAACCGGCTCGCGTCGAACAGCCTGCTCGAGGGGCTCGTCTTCGCCGCCCGGATCGGGGCGGACCTGGAGCGCTCGCTGCCGGCTGTGCCTGCCAGTACGGGGCAAGCACCGCGGCAGCCGGTCGAGCAGCAGGTGCTCGTGCACCCGTCGGTGCGTGCGGAGCTGGCCCGCGCGATGACCGCGGGCGCCGGCGTGCTGCGCAGCGCCGGGTCGCTGGGCTCGACCGCCGTGGTGCTCGAGGCCTTGAGCGCGCGCACCAGCGACGAGCCGTGCCCGGCGGCCTGGGAGGCGACCGGCCTGCTCGCCGTGGCCCGCGCGCTCGTCGCCGCCGCGCTGCGGCGCGAGGAGACCCGCGGGGCACACTGGCGCGAGGACTTCCCCGACCCCGACGACGCCTGGCGCGGCTCGCTCGTCACGACGCTGTCCGGCACCCGCTTCGAACCCGTCCGACAGGAGGCCGCGCTGTGACCGGCGCCCCGAGCCCGGAGACGCTCGCCGCGCTGGCCGAGGCCGACCTCGACGCCGACGCCGTGCTCGCCGTCGCCCGCGCCGCGGTGGAGGAGGACCTCGCCGGCGGCGTCGACGTCACCAGCACGGCGACCGTGCCCGAGCACCTCGTCGGCACCGCGCGGTTCGTCACCCGCGCGGCGGGGGTCGTCGCCGGCATCCCCGTGGCGATGGCGGTGCTCGACGCGTGCGGCGAGGTCGAGCACCTGTCGCGCGGCACCGACGGCGAGCGGGTCGGCGCCGGCACCACGCTGCTGTCCGCCAGGGGACCGGTGCGCACGCTGCTCACCGCCGAGCGCAGCGCGCTCAACCTGCTGTGTCACCTGTCCGGCGTCGCGACGCTGACCCGCCGGTGGGCCGACGCCGTCGACGGCACCGGCGCGCACGTGCGCGACACCCGCAAGACGACCCCGGGGCTGCGGCTGCTCGAGAAGTACGCGGTGCGGTGCGGCGGCGGCGTCAACCACCGCATGTCGCTGTCCGACGCCGCGCTGGTCAAGGACAACCACGTCGTCGCGGCCGGCGGCGTCGCCGCGGCGTTCCGGGCCGTGCGCGAGCTCTTCCCGGACCTCGAGGTCGAGGTCGAGTGCGACACCGTCGAGCAGGTGCGGGAGGTGGTCGCCGAGGGCGTCGACCTCGTGCTGCTCGACAACATGTCGCTCGACGAGACCCGCGCGGCGGTGGAGATCTGCCGGGCGGCCGGCGTCATGACCGAGGCGTCCGGCGGCCTGCGGCTCGACGACGCGCGGGCGGTCGCCGAGGCCGGCGTGGACTTCCTCGCCGTCGGTGCGCTGACGCACTCGGCGCCGGTGCTGGACGTCGGGGTCGACCTGGACCTGGAGGGTCAGTGATGCTGCTCGCCGTCGACGTCGGCAACACCAACACCGTCCTCGGCCTGTTCGACGGCGACGACCGGCTGTACGAGAGCTACCGCATCAAGACCGACCCGCGCGTCACGGCCGACGAGCTGATGCTGATGTTCCGCGGGCTGCTGGCCGACCACAGCTCTCCCGACGGCATCGCCGTGTGCTCCACCGTGCCCGCGGTGCTGCACGAGCTGCGCATCATGTTCGACCGCTACTTCAAGGACGTGCACACGGTCATCGTCGGCCCCGGCGTGCGCACCGGCGTGCCGCTGCTCTACGACAATCCGCGCGAGGTCGGGCCCGACCGCGTCGTCAACACGCTGGCGGCGCACACGCTGTACGGCGGCCCGGCGATCGTCGTCGACTTCGGCACGTCGACCAACTTCGACGTCGTCAGCGCCAAGGGGGAGTTCCTCGGCGGGGCGCTCGCCCCGGGCATCGAGATCTCGGTCGACGCCCTCGCCGCCCGCGCGGCGCGGCTGTTCAAGGTCGAGCTCAAGCGCCCGCGATCGGTCATCGGCAAGACGACGAACGAGGCGCTGCAGTCGGGCCTGCTCTACGGCTTCGCCGGCCAGGTCGACGGCATGGTGCGGCGGATCTCGCGCGAGCTCGACGCCGACCCGGTGGTCATCGCGACCGGTGGCCTGTCGCACCTCATGGTGTCGGTCTGCGAGACGCTCGGCCACCACGAGCCGGACCTGACGCTGCACGGCCTGCGGCTGGTGTTCGAGCGGAACCTGTGACCCCCGTGGGCCCCGCTCCCGTGCGCGAGCTGGTCCGCACAGCGCCGCACCTGGTCGTGCTGTCGGTGCCGATGGGCGTCCTGCGCGCCGGACGGCGGGTGTGCCTCGTGGCGCAGCGGCTGCCGCCGGCGGTGGCGGCCGTGCGCTGGGTCGACGCGCGACGGTCGTCGCCGGCGGCCACCTGCGGGCCCGAGCGGTCGCCGGCTCAGCGACCGCGCAGCTCGCGCGACCCCTCGTCGGTGAAGTCGCCGACCGCCGGGACGAACTCCCAGTCGTAGCCGTCGTCGCGAAGCGTCAGGTGCAGGACGCCGAAGGTCGTGCAGTCGAACACCTCCGACTCGGGGACGTCCTCTTCGGTGCGCTCGCACCGCAGGTTCACGCCACCGGTGCCCACGACGAACGAGGGGACCCCGCTCTCGCTCGGCCGGCCGCGCTCGTCGAGCGGCGGGAAGCGCTCGTAGGAGTGGTCGTGCGCCGCCACGACGAGCTGCACGTCCTGGTCGGCGACGGCGGTGCGCCACAGGTCGTGGACACGCTTGGTCGCGCCGTGGCGACCGCTGCTGTACCGGGCCCGGTGCCAGTAGACGAGGGTCGGCGTGCCGTCGTTGCGGCGGAGGTCCTCCACCAGCCAGTCGTGCTGGTCGTCGCCCGCCCGGCAGCCGCCGACCTCGCCGCACTCGGACTCCAGCGCGATGAGGTGCCAGCCGCCGAGGTCGTAGGAGTACCAGAAGTGGCCGCCCGTGCGGTCCTGGAAGGTCTCGCGGTAGCCCCGGGCCGTCGGGGTGTGCCACTCGTGGTTGCCGGCGACCGGGAAGGCCTTGTCGTGGAAGGCGTCCCAGGTGCCGGTGTAGCCGCCCTTGTCGGCGAACTCGTCCGGAGTCCCGTCCTCGTACTGGATGTCGCCGAGCAGCAGCACGGCGTCGGGTTCGAGGTCCCGGGCGGCGTTGGCGGTGCGGGCGTGCACGCACTCGTCGACGAGGACAGGCTGCTTGGCGTCGCACGCGATGTCTCCGACGGCGACGACGGACACCTGCGAACCGGGGTCGGCCGGCTCGGCCGGGTGGTCCGTGCCCTGCGCGGTCAGCGTGTCGCGGCCGACGAGCAGGAAGGCGGTCGTCGCCGCGGCGACGAGGAGCGCGACGGCGGCGACCAGCGCCGGCAGCCGGCGGCGACGGTGGCGGGGCGGCACGGTCACGATGGTGCCAGGCCGTCACTACGCTGTGCGGTCGTGCCCGAACCCGCCGACCCTGCTCTCCAGGGCGCCGCTGCCCACGACGACGTCCCCGAGCAGGTGCGCGTCCGGCGCGAGAAGTACGACCGGCTCGTCGCCGACGGGACGCCGCCCTACCCGCTCGGCTACCCGCGCACCGCGACGCTCGCCGAGGTGCGCGAGCGCCACGGCCACCTGCAGGCCGGCGAGGAGTCGGGCGAGACGGTGAGTGTCACCGGGCGCGTGATGCTCTCCCGCCAGGGCGGCAAGCTGTGCTTCGCCACCCTGGCCGAGGGCGAGGCGACGCTGCAGGTGATGGTCAGCCTGGCCGGTGTGGGCGAGCAGCGGCTGGCCGACTGGAAGCGCGACGTCGACCTCGGCGACCACGTCGGCGTGACCGGGCAGGTCGTCAGCAGCAAGCGCGGCGAGCTGTCGGTCATGGCGACCTCGTGGCAGCTGACCAGCAAGGCGCTGCGGCCGCTGCCGGACAAGCACCACGGCCTCACCGACCCCGAGGCGCGCGTGCGGCGGCGCTACGTCGACCTCGTGGTCAACCCGTCGTCGCGGCAGATGGTGCGCGGCCGGGCCACCGTCGTCCGCAGCCTGCGCGAGACCTTCTGGCGGCACGGCTTCGTCGAGGTCGAGACGCCGACGCTGCAGCTGGTGCACGGTGGCGCGGCGGCGCGCCCGTTCCACACCCACGTCAACGCCCTCGACCTCGACGTGACGCTGCGCATCGCGCTCGAGCTGTACCTCAAGCGCGCCGTCGTCGGCGGCATCGACAAGGTCTTCGAGATCGGCAAGAACTTCCGCAACGAGGGCATCGACGCGACGCACTTCCCCGAGTTCACGATGGAGGAGTTCTACGAGGCCTACGGCGACTACGACACCGTCGCCGCCCTCACCCGCGAGCTCGTGCTCGATGCCGCCCGCGCCGTCGGCCGCACGGTGGTGCCCGACGGCGCGGGCGGCGAGATCGACCTCGAGCAGCCGTGGCGGTCGGTGACGCTGCACGGCGCGGTCAGCGAGGCGGTCGGCGAGCAGGTCGACGCGGGGACGCCGCTGATCCGGTTGCGGCAGCTGGCCGACGAGCGCGGTGTCGCGCTGAAGCCGGAGTGGGACGAGGGTGAGGCGGTGCTCGAGCTGTTCGAGCAGCTCGTCGAGCACACCCTGCTCGAGCCGACGTTCGTCCGCGACTACCCGGTCAGCGTGCGGCCGCTCGCCCGCGACCACCGCGACGACCCCCGGCTCGCCGAGGCGTGGGACCTCGTCGTCGCCGGCACCGAGCTGGCCACCGGGTACTCCGAGCTGGTCGACCCGGTCGAGCAGCGCCGGCGCCTCACCGAGCAGAGCGTCAAGGCCGCCGGCGGCGACCCCGAGGCCATGCAGCTCGACGAGGACTTCCTGCGGGCGCTGGAGCACGGCATGCCGCCCACCGGCGGGCAGGGCATGGGCGTCGACCGGCTGGTCATGCTGCTGACCGGCGCGCCCATCCGCGAGACGATCCTGTTCCCGCTGGTGCGCCCGGAGCAGTAGCGGCCGCGTGGCATCCTCCCGCTGTGCCTGTCGAGCCGGCGGCGGACGAGGCGGCCTGGGCTGCCGCGGGGCTCCTGGACGGGCTGCAGGAGGGCGGTCGCGAGGAGCGCTGCGCGCTGCTGCGCTGGCTGGCCGCCCAGGGCTGCTCGCTCGAGGAGATGGTCGCGGCGCACGCCGTCGGCCGGCTGTTCGCGCTCGCCGGTGACCGCGTCATCCGCCCACCCGGCAGCCGCCGCTCCGTCGCGGAGGCGGCGGCCGAGCTCGACGCCACCGAGCACGCCGTGCGCCGCGCCTGGCGGGCACTCGGCCTGCCCGACCCCGGCGCCACGGGTCTCGACGACGACGACCTCGCCGCGGTGCGCACGGCGCTCGACGTCGTGCGCCTGATGGGGGAGAGCACGGGGCTCGCTCTCGTGCGGGTGCTCGGTGCCGGCGCCGCCCGGCTCGCCGACGCCGAGAGCTCGGCCATGCGCGGCGTCGACGGCATCGACGTCGGTCGCACGCACAGCGAGCTGCGGACCGCCCAGGTGTGGCAGGCGGTCGCCGGCTTCGTGCCGCGCGTCGGGCACGCGCTGGACGTCGCCCACCGACGGCACATCGACCTGGCCCGCCGGCACTGGGAGGACGTCCTCCACGCAGACGGCACGGTGCGCAGCGGCGTGGGGTTCGCCGATCTCACCGGCTTCACCGCGCTGTCGCAGCGGGCGCCGCTGCCCGAGCTGGCCGCACTGCTCGCCGCCTTCGACGAGAAGGCCTCCGACGTCGTCCACGCGGGCGGGGGGCGGGTCGTGAAGTTCCTGGGCGACGCCGTCATGTGGGTCGCGTCCTCGCCCGACGGCATGGTCGCCATCGCGCATGAGCTCGTGCACGCGCCGGCCGCCCGCGACGCGGGGCTGCGGCTGCGCGCCGCCGTGGCCGCGGGCGAGGTGGTGGCGCAGGAGGGCGACTGGTACGGCCCGCCGGTCAACCTCGCCGCCCGGCTCGTCGGTGTCGCGCAGCCCGGTCAGGTGCTCGCGGCCGCCGACCCGGCTCTGCGGCTCTCGCCGGCCTGGGTGGCCGTGCCGCTGGAGCCGGTCGCGCTGCGCGGTGTCGAGGGACCGGTCACCGCGTACGACGTGCGGGCGGCTCAGCGGTCCTAGGTGTCCAGAGCACCTACTGACAGGCGTGGTCGCCGCTGCGACAGTCGCCCGGACGATCCGCACCGCATCGGTGCGAAACGGTCGCTGTCCTTGGGGGACACCGTGTCAGCACGCCGCTCCGGTCGCCGCCGTGTCCTCGCCCTCGCCGCGGGGGTCGCGCTGCTCGCGGCCTGCAGCGACGCGGGCAGCGAGGACTCGGCCACCGACCGCTCGGAGGGGCCGCGGCGCGGCGGCACCCTCGTCGCCGCGATCGACACCGACCCGGGGCAGCTGAACCCGGCCATCACCACCAGTGGCGGCGTGCACACCGCCGCGGAGCTCATGTTCAACGGACTGGTCGGCCTGTCGCCGGATCAGCAGCCGGTCCCCGAGCTGGCCGAGTCGTGGGAGGTGCTCGACGGCGGAGCCCGATACCGGTTCGCCCTGCGTGACGACGTCACCTGGCACGACGGGGAGCCGTTCACCTCGGCGGACGTGGAGTTCACCTTCGAGCAGATGCTGCTCACGCTGCACGCCCGCACGAAGGCGTCGGTCGGTGCGGCGCTGAGCTCGATCGAGACACCGGACGAGCACACGGTGGAGTTCCGCTTCTCCGAGCCCTACGCCCCGCTGCTGCTCCAGCTCGACGTCACCGAGGCGCCGATCCTGCCGCGGCACGTCTACGAGGGCACCGACGTCCAGGAGAACCCGGCCAACAGCGCACCCATCGGCACCGGCCCGTTCGTCTTCGAGTCGTACACGCCCGACTCCGAGATCCGGCTCACCGCCAACCCTGACTACTTCGAGCCGGACCTGCCGTACCTCGACGGCGTCGTGCTGCGCGTCATCCCGGAGGGTGGCAACCGGGTCGCCGCTCTCGAGCGGGGGGAGGTGGACTGGCTGTTCGGCGCGCCGGGCGCCGAGCTGCCGCGGTTGAAGGAGTCGGGCGGCTACGGCTTCCTCGAGACACCGGTCAACCCCGGTGGCTCGAACTGCATCATGACGGTCAGCTTCAACCTCGAGCAGCCGATGTTCTCCGACGTGCGGCTGCGGCGGGCGCTGGGCACGGCCCTGGACCGCGAGCAGTTCGTCGAGCGGGTCCTGTTCGGGCAGGGCCGCGTCGCCGAGGCGCCGATCTCCAGCGAGATCGGGTTCGCGCACGCCGCGGACCTCGACGGGATGCCGCAGTTCGACCGGGCGGAGGCGGAGCGACTGCTCGACGAGGCCGGCTGGACCCGCGACGGCGGCGGCACCCGCACGGCCTCCGGGGTCGACGGCGTTCCGGACGGCACGCCGCTCGCCTTCGGGTTCACGCACTTCCCGTCGTTCGCCCAGTACGGCCAGCTGGTGCGCGCCCAGCTGGCCGAGGTGGGCGCCGACGTCGAGCTCGTGCCGCTGGAGCCGGCGGCCTTCGGTGACACGGTGTTCAAGGCCCGGGACTTCGACACGAACGTCATCAGCTACTGCAACGGCGTCGACCCCGAGATCGGCGTGAAGCGCATGTACACGACGGCGAACATCGGGCCGGTCCCGTTCTCCAACTCCTCTGCCTACCGCAACCCGGAGGTCGACCGGCTGTTCGACGAGGCCCGGACCACGGTCGAGGCGGACCAGCGGAGTGAGGTGTACCGCCGGCTGCAGGAGCAGCTCGTCGAGGACCTGCCCTACCTGTGGCTGGTCGAGACCGTCAGCACCCGTGTCTACGACAAGTCGTGCGACGGGTTCGGTCCGGCCGGCCACTTCGCCGAGGGAGCGCACTGCACGTCGTGACGCCCGCGCCCGTCAGGTGACCCGCCGCTACCTCCTGCGCCGTCTCGCGCAGGTCGTGCCGACCACGGCGGCGATCCTGCTCGTCGGCTTCCTGCTCGTGCACCTGGCGCCGGGCGACCCCGTGCTCGCGCTGGCGGGTCAGAGCGGCGATGCCGAGTACTACGCCTTCGTCCGCGACAAGTTCGGCCTGGACGAGCCGGTGCCGACGCAGCTGGCCGTGTACGCCGGCAACGTGCTGACCGGCGACCTCGGCACCTCCTACGTGCAGGGGCGCCCGGTCGCCGACATCGTCGTCGAACGCCTGCCCGCCACCCTGCTGCTGACCGGCACGGCGCTGCTGCTGTCGACCGTCGTCGGGGTCCTGGTCGGCGTGTTCGCCGCGACCAGGAACGGCCGGTGGCCGGACGTGGCGGTGTCGACGTCGGCGCTGGCGCTCTACGCCGCGCCGGTGTTCCTCCTCGGACAGGTGGCCATCCTGCTCCTCGCCCTGCGCGCCGGCTGGTTCCCCGTGCAGGGGATGCGGGACGCGCGCACGTCGCCGACCGGCGCGGCGGGGCTGCTCGACGTCGCGCACCACCTCGTGCTGCCCGCGGCGGTGCTCGCCTCCCAGGAGGTGGCAGCGGTCGCCCGGCTGTGCCGGGTCGGCCTGCTCGACGAGCTCGCCCGCGACCACGTGCGCACCGCCCGGGCCAAGGGCGTCGCGGAGCACCTGGTCCTGGCCAAGCACGCGCTGCGACGCGCCGTGCTCCCCGTCGTCACGGTCGTCGGCGGCCGGGTCGGCCACCTGGTGTCCGGCGCCGTCGTCGTCGAGGTGGTCTTCGGCTGGCCCGGCATCGGCCGCCTGCTCGTCACGGCGATGCAGACCCGCGACGCCCCCGTCGTGCTGGGAGTGTTCCTGCTGGTCGCGGTCGCCGTGGTGGCGGCGAACCTCGTCACGGACCTCGTCTACGCCTGGCTGGATCCCCGTGTCCGCTACGCCTGAGGCCGCCGCGCGGCAGCTGGCCGCTGCACCACCGGTGCGGCCGGGTGTCGTCGCGCGGGTGCTGTCCACCTGGAGTGGCCGGACGGGAGCCGTGCTGGTGCTGGCGCTGCTCGTCGTCGGCGTGGCTGCGCCCGTCCTGGCTCCGTACGACCCGTTCGCGCTCGTCGGCCCGCCGCTGAGCGGACCGTCCGGGGAGCACCTGCTCGGTACCGACGCCCTCGGGCGCGACCTGCTCAGCGGGATCGTGTGGGGGGCGCGCACCTCCCTGCTCGTCGCGGCGTCGGTCGCCGTGCTCGTCAGCGTCATCGGCACGACGGTGGGGCTGCTGTCCGGCTACGCCGGCGGCTGGGTCGACGACGTGCTCATGCGACTGACCGAGGCCTTCCAGGTGCTGCCGCGGTTCTTCCTCGCCCTCGTGGTCATCGCCTTCTTCGGCCCGGGTCTCGACCGGCTGATCCTGGTGCTGGGGGTGACGTCCTGGCCGCTGCTC
>DATMJH010000489.1:0-3448 GCA_035554015.1 Mycobacteriales bacterium | reverse complement strand
CTCCCGCCCCACGACCCCCCCATCCGCCGGCGATCTTCGTCCTGTGCACGCCCAGAGCGGCTCTGCGCGAGCAGAAGACGAAGATCGCCCCCAGGGCGGGGCGGTCGCGACCCGGGCGGACGCCGTGGCGGCGCCTGTGCGCGTGCGCCGCGGGCGGGTGCTGGCCGGCAGCCTGCTGTTCGTCGCCGGCTTCAGCGCCGTGTTCGTCACCTCGGGGGCGTTCTTCGGCTACCTCGGCAGCGAGCTGCTCGAGTACCGCACCGTCCTCGACCGGGTGCTCGGCGTGCTCGTCATCCTGCTCGGCCTGGGCTTCCTCGGCCTGCTCCCGGCGCTGCAGCGCACCGTCCGCTTCTCGCGGCTGCCGAGCCCGGGGCTCGCGGGCGCGCCGCTGCTCGGCGTGCTGTTCGGCGTCGGCTGGACGCCGTGCCTCGGCCCGACGCTCGCCGCCGTGCAGACGCTCGCCTACACCCAGGCCAGCGCCGGCCGCGGCGCGCTGCTCACCGCCGCCTACTGCCTCGGGCTCGGCGTGCCGTTCGTCCTCGCCGGGCTGGCGTTCAAGCGCGCGCTCGGCGCGTTCGCCGTCGTCCGCCGGCACTACGCCGTCGTCATGCGCGTCGGCGGCGCGCTGCTCATCGTCGTCGGGCTGCTGCTGCTGTCCGGGCTGTGGGAGTCGACGATGGCCGAGGTCCGCGGCTGGGTCGCCGGGTTCGAGACGGCGGTCTGAGTGACGGTCACCGCCGAGCGGCTGTCGACCGCCCCCGACCCGGAGCGCCCGCGCCCGCAGCGGCTGGCGTTCGTGCGCAACTCCTGGCGGCAGCTGACCAGCATGCGCACCGCCCTGCTGCTGCTGTTCCTGCTCGCGCTGGCCGCCGTGCCGGGAGCCTTCCTGCCCCAGCGCGGGCTCAACCCGGTGCGGGTGCAGGAGTACTTCGCCGAGCACCCCGATCTCGCGCCGGTGCTCGACCGGTTCTCGCTGTTCGACGTCTACGCCGCCCCGTGGTTCGCGGCGGTGTACCTGCTGCTGTTCGTCTCGCTCGTCGGCTGCGTCATCCCCCGGACCCGGCTGCACCTGCTCGCCCTGCGCACCCCGCCGCCGCCGGCGCCCGCGAGGCTCGAGCGGCTGCAGGCGGCCGACCGGTGGACGACGTCCGCCGAGCCGGCCGCGGTGCTGCAGGCGGCCCGCCGTGAGCTGCGCGGCTGGCGCACCACCGAGCGCGACGGTGCGCTGTCGGCCGAGCGCGGTTACCTGCGCGAGACCGGCAACCTGCTGTTCCACCTGTCCCTCGTGGCGCTGCTCGTCGGGATCGCGCTCGGCGGGCTGTTCGGCTTCCAGGGCACCGCGCTGGTCATCGAGGGCCGTGCCTTCTCGAGCACCGTCGCGCTGTACGACGACATCCGCCCCGGCCGGCAGTTCGCGCCCGAGGACCTGGTGCCGTTCGGCTTCTCGCTCGACGACTTCCGCGCCGACTACGACGACGACGGCCGGGCGCTGAACTTCGAGGCCGACGTCACCTGGACGCCCGACGCCGGAGACCCGGACGCCGGCGAGCAGCCCTACGCGCTGCGGGTGAACCACCCGCTCACCGTCGACCGCGCACGGCTGTACCTGCTGGGGCACGGCTACGCGCCGCACCTCAAGCTGGTCGACGCCGCCGGCGAGGTGGCCTTCGACCAGCCGGTGGCGTGCCTGCCGCAGGACGTGAACTTCCTGTCCAGCTGCGTCGTGAAGGTGCCCGACGCCACGGGGGAGCAGTACGCCTTCGAGGGCGTCTTCACGCCGACGACGGTGCCCGATCCGGAGACCGGCCGCGTGACGTCGGTGCACCCGGCGCCGGACCTGCCCGCACTGACGCTCGTCGGCTACACCGGCGACCTCGGCCTCGGCACCGGCGCCTCGCAGTCGGTCTACCGGATCGAGGACCGCGACCGGCTCGAGCCGCTCGACGACGGGCGACCGCGGCTGCTCGAGCCGGGCGACACCTGGACGCTGCCCGACGGCGCGACGCTGACCTGGGTCGACACCCCCGAGTGGGTCACCGTCCAGGTGACGCAGGACCCGGGCAAGACGCTCGCGCTCGTCGCGTCGGTGACGATGATCGGCGGGCTGCTGCTGTCGCTGTTCGTCCGCCGGCGCCGCGTCTGGGTGCGCGTCCGGCCGGCCGAGTCGGACGCCGCGCCCGGCACTACGGTGGTCGAGGTGGGCGGGCTGTCCCGCACGGCGGCGGAGGCCTTCGCCGCCGAGTTCGAGAGCATCACCGAGCGGCTGCGCACGACGACGGCCGCTGCGCCCCCGAGGGGAGACACGTGACCGACGCGGCCTGGGCCGACCTGTCCGACGCCACCGTCACCGTCGCGGTGCTGCTGTACGCCGTCGCCATGCTCGCGCTCGCCGGCGAGCAGGCGGCGCGGGCGTCGGCCCGCACCGGCAGCCGTGCCTCCCGGCGCGCCGCGGCCGAGGCCGCGCGCCGCGCCACCGCCGAGCGCACCCGGGTGATGGCCGGCGTCGGCGGCCCGTCGCTGCCCGAGACCGCCTCGCCGCCGGCCGGCGCACCGGAGCGGGCCCGCGCCAGCCGCGCCGGCCGGCTCGGCATGGCGCTCGCGCTGCTCGGCCTGGCCGTGCACACGGTGTCGGTGGTGACCCGCGGTCTCGCGGTCGACCGGGTGCCGTGGGGCAACATGTACGAGTTCTCCTCGGCCGCCGCGCTCTCGGCCGTCGCCATCTTCGTCGTGCTGGTCGCGCGGCGCGTCGTCGACCGCGGGCTCGGGGCGTTCGTCCTGCTGCCCGTCGTGCTCACGCTCGGGCTGGCGAGCAGCGTGCTGTACACGCCGGCCGGGCCGCTCGTCCCTGCGCTCAACTCGTACTGGATCAAGATCCACGTCGCGGCGGCCGTGCTGTGCACCGGAGCGTTCCTGCTCTCCGGCGTCGTCGCCGGGCTGTACCTGCTGCGCGACTCCGCCGACAGCCGCCTCGCCGCCGGTTCGCCGCTGCGTTTCCCGCTGTCTCTCGGCCCGTCCCTGCCGACGGCGCGCTCGCTCGACCGCGCGGCGTACGCCGTCATCGCCTTCGCGTTCCCGCTCTGGACCTTCGCGATCATCGCCGGCGCGATCTGGGCAGAGGCCGCATGGGGCCGGTACTGGGGCTGGGATCCCAAGGAGACCTGGTCGTTCATCACCTGGGTGCTCTACGCCGGCTACCTGCACGCCCGCGCCACCGCCGGCTGGCGCGGCACCCGGGCGGCGTGGATCGCCGTGGCCGCGGCGGTCGCGCTGACGATCAACTACTACGTCGTCAACATCTTCGTGGTGGGCCTGCACAGCTACGCCTGACCGGAGCCCTCCCGACGGGTTCGGGGGGCGGGAAGTCCGACGGGAGCCCTCCCGTCGGTACCGCGACGGGAGCCCTCCCGACGGGTTCGGGGGGCGGGAAGTCCGTCGGGAGGGCTCCCGT
>DATMJH010000488.1:0-16422 GCA_035554015.1 Mycobacteriales bacterium | reverse complement strand
GAGGACGAGCTCGTCGAGCCGGTCGAGCACCTCCGCCAGGGCGTCGGGCTCCTCGCAGCGGTAGGTGTCGACGTTCTGCAGGATCGGCTGCTCCCCCAGGTAGTACCGGACGAGGTCCGGCACGTAGGTGTAGACGAGCTTGTCGTCCGCCACTCCGTTCCCGACGGCGTTGGCGATGGTCACCCGCCCGCCGCGGGCGGCGTTGAGCAGGCCGGGGCAGCCGACCAGGCTGTCGGGGCGGAAGTGCAGCGGGTCGAGGAAGTCGTCGTCGATGCGCCGGTAGACGACGTCGACGCGCTGCTCGCCGGCCGTCGTGCGCATCCACACGACGCCGTCGCGGCAGACGAGGTCACGTCCCTCGACGAGCTCGACGCCCATGAGCCGCGCGAGCAGCGAGTGCTCGAAGTAGGCGCTGTTGTAGACGCCCGGCGTCAGCACCACGACCGTCGGGTCCGAGACGCCTGCCGGCGCGGAGGCCTTGAGGGCGGCCAGCAGGATGCCGGGGTAGTCGCCGACCGGGCGCACCCGGTGCGTGCCGAGCAGCTCGGGGAACACGCGGGTCATCGCCCGCCGGTTCTCGATGACGTAGCTGACGCCCGACGGCGTGCGCAGGTTGTCCTCGAGCACCCGGAACCGGCCCTGCTCGTCGCGGATCAGGTCGATCCCCGAGACGTGCACGCGGACGCCGTTCGACGGCACGATGCCGTGCGCGGCGGGAGTGTGCGCCGTGCTGCTGACGACGACCCGCCGCGGCACGATGCCGTCGGCGAGCACGGCCTGCTCGCCGGCCATGTCGGCGAGGAACGCCTCGAGCGCCTTGACCCGCTGCGCGACGCCGTGCTCGATCGTGTCCCACTCGTCGGCGTCGACGACCCGCGGCACGAGGTCGAGCGGAAAGGGCCGCTCCTCCCCGGACAGGCTGAAGGTGATGCCCTGGTCGCGGAAGGCGCTCGCCAGCGCGGCGGCGCGGACGTCGAGGTCCTCCGGTGACAGCGAGCGCAGCGCGTCGACGAGCGGCGCGCAGTGCGGGTGCGGCAGCGGCGGGTCGGCGAAGACCTCGTCCCAGGCCTGGCCCCGGGAGTAGCCGTCGAGCAGGTCCGCCACGGCGACGACCCTAGACGCGGGCGCCGGCTGCTAACGTAGCGGGCTGCGCACGCGCGGGCGGTCCCGCGCGCCCTCATCCCTGAACGGACGGACCTCTTCGCGTGGCCAACATCAAGTCGCAGATCAAGCGCATCAAGACCAACGAGAAGGCGCGGCTGCGCAACAAGTCGGTCAAGTCGTCGCTCAAGACGGCGGTGCGCCGCTTCCGCGAGGCCGCCGAAGCCGGCGACGTCGACACCGCGACCGCCGCCCTGCGCGACGCCGGCAAGCAGCTCGACAAGGCCGCCAGCAAGGGCGTCATCCACCCGAACCAGGCCGCGAACCGCAAGTCCGCGATGGCCAAGCGCGCCGGCCAGCTCACCGGCACGGGCTCCTAGCCCTTCCCCGGGCGCGGGTCTCCCGTCGGCGCCGTCCCCGGCTCGGGGGCGGCGCCGTCGTCGTCCTGCGGGCCGTGGGCGGGGTCGCGCAGCAGGCCGGCGAGCACGTCGTGCGCCTTGACCACGACGGCGACGCCCAGCGGCAGCGCCAGCAGCGTCCAGGCCGACGCGACGTCGGCCAGCACGAGCACGACCGCGACGGCGAGCGCCCCCTCGCCGAGCGCCGCCCGCTGCCACCCGTTCGGTGCGATGTTCTTCAGTCGCAGCAGCCGCGGGTAGAGCGGGCGCTTCGGAGGTGCGGCGGCGGCCGCGCCGTCGGGGCTCTCGTCGACCTCCGGGCCGGACGACGAGCGGCTGGTCGCGTCGCCGCTCATCGCCCGCCGCGCGCCGCGACCACCGCGACCAGCGCCCGCTCCACCGCGTAGGGGGCGCTGACGGCGGCGCCCTTGACGTCGGCGTCGGCGCGCGCGACGGCCCGCAGCGCGGTCGCCAGTGCGTCGGGGTTCCACCCCCGTGCCTGCTTGCGCGTCTTGTCGACCTTCCACGGCGGCATGCCGACCTGCGCCGCCAGCTGCCCGGTCGGCACCCCGGCGGACGACGCGACGACGGCCACCGACCGCAGCGTGCTCGCCAGCGCGCTGGTGACGAGCACGGGTGCGAGCCCCGTGCTCGTCCCCCACCGGGCCAGCTCGAGCGCCCCCGCGAGGTCGCCCTCGACGGCGCGGTCGGCGACGGCGAACCCCGACGCCTCAGCCCGGCCACGGTGGTAGCGCGCGACGGCCGCCGCGGTGATCGGGCCGGTCGTGTCGACGAGCAGCTGCTCGGCCGCGGAGGCGAGCTCCCGCAGGTCGTTGCCGACCGCCTCCAGGAGCAGCCCGACGGCGTCGTCGTCGACCTGCCGGCCGTCGCGACGCAGCTCACGCTTGACGAAGTCGCGGCGCTCGCTCGGCCGGGTCACCTTCGGCACGTCGACCCGGCGCGGCCCTGCCGCGGCCAGCGCGGTCAGCAGCGCCTTGCCCTTGGCGCCGCCGGCGTGGACGACCACGAGCGAGGTCTCGTCGGGGACGTCGCCGGCCGCGGCCGCGACCTCGTCGACGAGGTCCTTCGGCAGGTCCTGCGCGGCGCGCAGCACCACCACCCGCCGGCCGCCGAACAGCGACGGGGACAGCGCGTCGAGGACGTCACCTCGCTGCAGGTCGGCGCCCTGCAGGTCGCGCAGCTCGGCGTCGGGGTCGGCCGCGCGGGCGGCGCGCACCGTCTCGCTCACCGCACGGGCGACGAGCAGCTCCTCGTCGCCGACGACGAGCGTCAGCGGCGAGAGCACGTCGTCGGTCGGCACGGCGTCCATGCTTCCACGGCAGGCGCTGCGGACGGCGCTGGCCCGCGGCGCGGGACGACCCCGAGCCGCCCGTCGCGCAGCACGAGCGCGACGTCGCCGTGCCGGTCGGTGCGGAAGGAGAGGGCACCGGCGGCGGTGAGCCGGGCCAGCGTGGTCGGCGCCGGGTGGCCGTAGGTGTTGTCGGCGCCGACGGAGGTGACGACGACGCGCGCGCCGACGGCGTCGAGGAACGCCGGCTCCTGGTGCGGGCTGCCGTGGTGCGGGACCTTCAGGACGTCGGCCCGCAGGTCCGTGCCGCGCTCGAGCAGGTCGCCCTGCGCCTCGGGCTCGACGTCGCCGGTGAGCAGCAGCCGCGTGTCACCGACCGAGACCCTGAGCACGAGCGAGGCGTTGTTCGGGTCCGACCGGGTGCCGCGGTAGACCCGCGCCGGTGCCAGCACCTCCCAGACCAGGGTGCCGGCGCGGCGCACCTCGCCGAGGCCGGGCCGGCCCACCGGCACGCCCGCCGCCCGGGCCCACCGCGCGACCCGCTCCCGCTGCTCGGCCGGCTCGTCGCTCGGCCCCACCTGCACCAGGCCGACCCGGCGCCCGCGCAGCACGCCGGGCAGCCCGGCGACGTGGTCCGCGTGCAGGTGCGTGAGCAGCACGACCGGCACCGTGGCCACGCCCAGCCGGCGCAGGCAGCCGTCGACGGCGGCCGGGTCGCCGCCGGCGTCGACGACGACCGCGCTGCCGGCTCCGGCGGCGAGCACGACGGCGTCGCCCTGGCCGACGTCGCACGCGACCGCGAACCAGCCCGGTGGCGGCCAGCCCGGCCGCGCGGCGGCCAGCCCGCCGGAGGCGACGACGACGCCGGTGGCCACGGCCAGGGCCAGGGCGCGCAACCGGCGCCGCGCGAGCACCGGCAGCAGCGCGAGCGTCACCGCGAGCATCAGCGCGGCGCCGCGACCGCCGCCCGGCCACGGCAGCGTCGCGCCCGGCAGCCCGGCACCCACGTCCGCCACCAGGACGAGCCACGCCGTCGACGGGTACGCGAGCCACGCCAGCCCCTGCGCCACGGGCATCGCGACGGGCGCCGCCACCGCGGCGAGCACGCCGAGGACGGTCGCCGGGGCGACGGCCGGTGCGGCCAGCAGGTTGGCCGGCACGGTGAGCAGCCCGACCTGCGAAGACAGCGCGACGACGACCGGCCCGCAGGCGACGAAGGCCGCCGCCGGCACGGCCAGCGACGCCGCCAGCCACAGCGGCAGCCGGCGGCGCAGCACACGCGTCCACGGCGGCGCCAGCACGAGCAGGCCCGCGGTGGCGAGCACCGACAGCGCGAACCCGGCGGTGCCGGCGAGGTCGGGGTCGAGCAGCAGCAGCAGGAGCACCGCCGTGCACAGCGCCGGCAGCGCCGCCCGCCGGGTGCCGGTGGCGAGCGCGAGCAGCCCGACCGATCCCATGACGGCCGCCCGCAGCACGCTCGGGTCCGGCCGCGCGAGCACGACGAAGCCGGCGAGCGCGAGACCGGCCGCCACGGGCCGGCCGCGCAGGCCGACGCCGAGCCGGACGCACAGCAGCAGCACGGCGCCGGCGACGATCGAGCAGTTGGTGCCCGACACCGCGGTCAGGTGGGTGAGCCCGACGGCCCGGAAGTCGTCGCGCACGCCGCCGTCGAGAGCGCTGTCGTCGCCGACGACGAGCCCGGGCAGCAGGCCGCGCTCGTGCGCGGGCAGCGGGGCGACGGCGTCGCGCAGCCCCTGGCGCAGGTGTCCGGCCGCGCGCTGCAGCCGGCTCGGGCCGCTGAGCACCAGCGGTCGTCCGCGTGCCGACAGCACGACCGCCACGTCGTCGCCGCGCTCGGCCGGGCGCAGCAGGCCCTCCGTGCGGACCCGCTGGCTGGGCAGCAGCCCGAGCCAGCGCTCGTCGGTCGACAGCACCAGCGCCGGGCTGCGCAGCAGGTGCGTGCGGCCACGCGCCTCGACCTGCTCGACCCGGAGCTCGACGACGACCAGGTCACGACCCGCGGCGCGCGCCGGGGTGCGCGGTACGGCCGGCCGCGGGTCCGAGGTGAGCGTGCCGACCACCGTGACGGCGGCCTGGTCGCCGGCCAGCTCGGGCAGCGGGCCGCCCGTCCGCGAGCCGACGTGCAACCCGGTGACGACGCACGCAGCCGCCGCGCAGGCGCAGGTGGCGGCGACCACCGACCGGTGCGGGACCGGACGACCGCGGTGCACCAGCAGGGCGGCGACCGCGAGAGCGGCGCAGCCGGCCGCGACGAGCACCGTCGGCGGCACCAGGTGGCCGAGCCAGGTGACGAGCCAGACGCTGACGGCGGGCGGCACCAGCCGCAGGTCCGGACGGTCGTCCGGCATCAGGCGGCGACCTTGCTCTTCAGCGTCGCGTACTTCGACTCGCCGATGCCCGGGACCTCGCGCAGCTGGTCGACGCTGCGGAAGCCGCCGTGCTCGGTGCGCCACTCGACGATCCGCTCGGCGAGCACCGGACCGATGCCGGGCAGCGCGTCGAGCTGCTCCGAGGTCGCGGTGTTCAGATCGAGCAGGCCGCCCGGCGCGGCGCCGCCCGGCGCGGCGGTGCCGGGCGGCGGGTCGACGCCGACCAGCACCTGCTCGCCGTCGACCAGCTTGCGCGCGAGGTTCAGCAGCCCGACCTCTGCGCCGGGAGCCAGCCCGCCGGCCGCGCGCACCGCGTCGTCGACGCGGCTGCCCGGCGGCAGCCGCACCAGACCGGGCCGCACCACCTCCCCCGCCACGGACACCACCAGCTCGCCCCCCGCCGGCGCCGACTCCTCGTCGGTTCCGGGCAGCGGCGTGCCGCTCGCCGCGACCTCCGGCACGACGACCTCGCTCGGCTGCCCGCGGAGCACGACCACGGCGGCCACGGCGGCGGCCAGCAGCCCCACGGCGAGCAGCGCGGCCGCACCGCGCCGGCCCGGGTCGAGCCGACCGCCGCGGACGGTCTCGGGCAGCAGGTCGGCGAGGCCGCCCGGACGCACCGGCGGCACGTCCTCGGCCGCCGGCGGCAGATCGTCCGGCTGCGGCGGCGACCACGACGGCTCGGCCGGCGCGGCCGCTTCACCGCCGTCGCCGGCCGGCGGCGGCACCCAGCCACTGCCCGGTGTCGCGAACAGCCGGTCGAGCCGCGCCGCGGCCAGCGGCGGGTCGACCAGGGGCTCGCGGCGGCGTCGCACGCCGGGACGCTGGCACGGCAGCGTCCGCGTTCCGGGTCTGCGTCCCGCGGCTGTGGACCGGTCGGCGCGGGTGTGGACCGGTCAGCCGTCGGCGCCGAGCGGCGGCGGGCGCCGGCGCTCCAGCCGGCGCGCCACGTTCGGCTGGTGCCGCACCAGCACGACGGCAGCCAGGCACGCCGCCCACACCACGTCCTCGCCGGCGACGACAGCGACCACCAGCACCGCGAGCGCGGCGCTGATCGAGGCGAGCGCGACCCAGCGCGACGCCGCCACGACGACGACCCAGACCGCGAGCACCACGACCGCCCAGAGCGGGTGCGACCCGAGCACGGCGCCGGCGGCGGTGGCGACGCCCCGCCCGCCGCGACCGCGCAGGAACGGCGACGTCACGTGGCCGAGGACCGCGGCGACGCCGGCGACGAGACCGGCCTGGTGGTCGGCGGCGCCGAGCACGGCGGCAGGCAGCAGCCCCTTCGCGACGTCCAGCAGCGCCACCACGACGCCGGCGCGACGGCCCAGCGCCCGCCCGACGTTGGTCGCGCCCGGGTTCCCCGACCCGACCGCCCGCAGGTCGACGCCGCGCCGGCTGGCCACGATGGTGGCCGTCGACACCGACCCGGCCAGGTAGCCCACGCCCGCCGCCAGCACCAGGAGCGCGCTCACCGCCGGGAGACCACGACCCCGAGCAGGCCCGGACCGACGTGCGCGCCGACGACCGCACCGACCTCGGAGGTGTGCAGCTCCTGCACGCCCGGCACCCAGGCCCGCAGGCGGTCGGCCAGCGCGGCCGCCTTGTCCGCGGCGGCCAGGTGGTGCACCGCCAGGTCGACCGGCGTGTCACCGGCGCGCTCGGCGACGAGGTCCTCCAGCCGGGCGAGCGCCTTCGAGGCGGTGCGGACCTTCTCGAGCGGTGCGATGCGGCCGTCCACCACGTGCAGCAGCGGCTTGACCGCCAGCGCCGTCCCGACGAGCGCGGCGGCCGCGCCGATCCGGCCGCCGCGGCGCAGGTGCTCGAGGGTGTCGACGTAGAACAGCACGTCGGTCGCGGCGGCGGCGTCGCCCGCCCGCTGCGCGACCGCGTCGACGTCGCCGCCCTCGCTCGCGGCGCGCGCGGCCGCGACGACCGCGAAGCCCAGGCCCATCGCGATGGTGCGGCTGTCGACCACCCGTACCTCGACGCCGTCCCGGGCGACCTCGGCGGCGGCCAGCTGCGCGGCCTCGAACGTGCCGGAGAGCGCGGCCGACAGGTGCACCGAGACGATGCAGGAGGCACCGGTCGCGCGGTACACCGCGACCAGCTCCGCCGGTGTGGGGCGCGAGGTGGTGACCTGCACGCGCCGCTCGCGCAGCGCGTCCGCGACGTCGGCGGGCGAGACCTCCACCGTCTCGGCCCCGGTCCGCCCACCGAGCACCACGTGCAGCGGCACCTCACCGATCCCGTACTTGTCCGCCACGCCGGGCGGCAGGTACGCCGTGCTGTCGGTGACGACGGCGACGGGGCTGGTCATGCGGCGAGGCTAGTCAGGTCGGCACGACGTTGACGAGCTTGGGCGGGCGCACCACCACGGTGCGCACCGCGCGGCCGTCGAGGCTGCGCCGTACCGCGTCGGAGGCCAGCGCCAGCTCCCGCAGCTCGTCCTCGCCGATGCCGGGCGGCACCTCGAGCCGGTCGCGCACCTTGCCGGCGACCTGCACCACGCAGGTGACGCTCTGCTGCACCAGCAGGGCCGGGTCGGCCGTCGGCCAGGTGGCGTCGTGCACCGAGTCGCCGGCGTCGACGTCGTGACCGAGCCGCGACCACGCCTCCTCGGCCGTGTAGGGCGCGTAGCAGGACAGCATCACGGCGAGCGCCTCGACGCCGTCGCGCAGGGACGCCGCGCCGGCGCCGCCGTCGACGCCCTTGCGCAGCGCCGACGTCAGCTCCATGAAGCGGGCGACCGAGACGTTGAGTCGGTGGGACTCGGTGAGCCGGGTGGCCTCGTCGACGGCGCGGGCGACCGCGCGGTCGACCTCCTCGTCCCGGGCGTCCGACGGCGGCAGCGCACCGACGTCGGCGGCCAGCCGGGCGACGCGCGCCAGGTACTTCACCGACCCGGTCGGCGACACGTCGGCCCAGTCGATGTCGTCCTCCGGCGGACCGGCGAACACCATCGACAGCCGGACGGCGTCGACGCCGTAGCGCGCCAGCTCCTCTCCGAGCTCGACCAGGTTGCCGGTCGACTTGCTCATCGCCGAGCCGTTCAGGATGACCTGGCCCTGGTTGAGCAGCGCGGCGAACGGCTCGACCGGCTCGACCAGGCCCATGTCGTGCAGCACCTTGGTGAAGAAGCGGGCGTAGAGCAGGTGCAGGATGGCGTGCTCGACACCGCCGACGTACTGCGCGACCGGCATCCACTCCCGGACCTTCTCGATGTCGAACGGCCCGCCCTCGTGGTCGGGCGAGCAGTAGCGCAGGAAGTACCAGGACGAGTCGACGAAGGTGTCCATCGTGTCGGTGTCGCGCTCGGCCGCGCCGCCGCACGACGGGCAGGCGGTCTCGACCCACTCGCGGTTGCTCGCCAGCGGCGACTGGCCCTTGGGCTGCAGGTCGGCGCCGCGCATGTCGGGCAGCCGGACGGGCAGCTGGTCGTCCGGCACCGGCACCTCGCCGCACGACGGGCAGTGCACGACCGGGATGGGGCAGCCCCAGAACCGCTGGCGCGACAGCAGCCAGTCGCGCAGCCGGTAGTTCACGGCGCTCTGCCCGGTGCCGCGCTCCCCCAGCACCTCGACGGCCTTCGCGATCGCCTCCTCCTTGCGCAGCCCGTCCAGCGGGCCGCTGTTGACGAGGACGCCGTCGCCCGCGGTGGCCACGCCGGTATCGGCGGGGTCGGCCTCACCGGTGTCGACGACGACCCGCACCGGCAGCCCGAGCTCGCGGGCGAAGTCGAGGTCGCGCTGGTCGTGGGCGGGCACGGCCATGATGGCGCCGGTGCCGTAGTCGGCGAGCACGTAGTCGGCGGCGTAGACCGGCAGCTCCTCGCCGTTGAGCGGGTTGACCGCCACGACGCCGAGGTCGACACCGGTCTTCGGGCGGTCGGTCGACTGGCGGTCGATGTCCGACAGCTTGCGGACCTGCTCGCGGTAGGCCTCGAACGCCTCGCGCTGCGCCGGAGCGCACAGCTGTTCGGCCAGCGGCGCGTCGGCGGCCACGACGAAGAAGGTGGCGCCGTACAGGGTGTCGGGGCGTGTCGTGAAGACGGTGACCGCCCGGTCGCCGTCGGCGGTGCGCACGAGGAAGTCGACGTGCGCACCGGTCGACCGGCCGATCCAGTTCTTCTGCATCAGCAGCACGCGGTCGGGCCAGCGGCCCTCGAGCTGCGCCATGTCGTCGAGCAGCCGGTCGGCGTACTCGGTGATGCGGAAGTACCACTGCGTCAGCTCGCGCTTGGTGACCTCCGCGCCGCACCGCTCGCAGCGCCCGCCCACGACCTGCTCGTTGGCGAGCACCGTCTGGTCGTTCGGGCACCAGTTCACCGCGCTGCTCTTGCGGTAGGCCAGCCCGCGCTCCAGGAAGCGCAGGAACAGCCACTGCGTCCAGCGGTAGTACTCCGGGTCGGAGGTGTGCAGCCGTCGCGACCAGTCGAAGGAGACGGCGTACCGGCGGAACGACTCGGCCTGGGTGTCGATGTTCTGGTAGGTCCACGTCGCCGGGTGCTCACCGCGCTTGATGGCGGCGTTCTCGGCCGGCAGGCCGAAGGAGTCCCAGCCGATGGGGTGCAGCACGTCGTAGCCGCGCCGCATCCAGTACCGGGCGACGACGTCGCCGATGCCGAACGCCTCGGCGTGGCCCATGTGCAGGTCGCCGCTCGGGTACGGGAACATGTCGAGCACGTACATCTTCGACGCACCCGCTCGCCGCCCGGCGCGGAACAGGTCGAGCCGGTCCCACACCGGCAGCCAGCGGTCCTGCACCGCGTGCGGGTCGTAGCGGTCGGAGGTGCCGTCCTCGACGGGCGCCTGGGTCATGCGACGTTCCTCTCCGGGGGTCCGCTGCGTCGGGGCAAGAAAAAAGCCCCCGTGTCCACGAGGGCGCCGCGCTGTCGTCGGGGACGGTCAGCGCGGCTCGGGAAGCAGCAGCTCCTGCACAGCGGCGATCCTACGCGCCTGGCCGGCACGTCGAGGCGTCGCCGTGCGTTCGCCGGTCCGTAACCTGGATCGTGTGGAGGTGACGTGACCCAGTCGACGACGCGGGCCGAGCGGCCGACGGCGGAGCCGCGCACTGTGCTGCTCTCGCCGTGGCAGCGGATCTCGGAGCCGGCCCGGGCGCGCCGCCGGCGGATGTTCCTGGTGCTCGGCGTGCTTTTCGGGGCGGTGTCGGCGGTCTTCGGCTTCCCGACCGGCCGCGAGGTCATCACCGCGTGGGTGCTGGCGCTGCTGCTGTGCGCCTGCGGTGGCGAGTGGCCGGTGTGGCGGCGGGCGGTGCTGCACGACTGGGCGCCCCTCATCGCCGTCCTGTTCGCCTACGACTTCCTCCGCGGACAGGCCGACGAGCTCGGCGCCCGGCTGGCCGACCTCCCCGAGCTGCTGCGCGACCCGGACCGGCCCTGGCTCGTCGACTCCGCCCACGTGCTGCCCCAGCTCCGGGCGGACGAGTGGCTGTTCGGCTGGCTCACCGGCGGCGACGTGCCGACGGTGTGGCTGCAGGACCGGCTCTACGACCCCGACAACGTGCAGTGGTACGACGCCGTCATCGTCCCGGTGTACATGTCGCACTTCATCGTGCCCATGGCGCTGGCCGTGGCGCTGTGGCTCACCAGCTACCACCTGTTCCGGCGCTACATCTGGACGCTGGTGTCGCTGACGCTGGTGACGCTCGCCACCTACGCGGCGTTCCCCGCGGCGCCGCCGTGGATGGCGAGCCTGAACGGCTACCTGCCCGACGGCGTCGAGCGCGTCACCGGCGAGACGCTGCGCGCGACCGGCATCGGCACGGTCCGCTCCGCCGTGCAGCAGGGCGAGGCCTACGCCAACGCGGTCGCCGCCATCCCGTCGCTGCACTCGGCCGTGCCGTTCATGGTCCTGCTGTTCACCTGGCCGCTCGTGCGGCGGCGCACCCGCGCCCTGCTCGTGCTCTACGTGCTCGCCATGACCTTCACGCTCACCTACGGCGGCGAGCACTACGTCGTCGACGCCTTCATCGGCTGGGCCTACGCGGCCGCCGCGGTCTACGGCGTCGCGTGGCTGTTCGACCGGCGCGGTCGCGAGGAGCCGGTCGAGGTCGGCGCGCCCGTGCACGAGGAGGAGCTGACCGCCGCGCCGCCTCGGGCGGGATGAGCGCTACGGCCGCAGCAACGCCTTGACCGCTCGGCGCTCGTCCATGGCGGCGTAGGCCTCGGCGACGTCGGCGAGCCCGAGCTCCAGGTCGAACACCCGACCGGGCTGCAGCCGGCCGTCGAGCACCTCGGGCAGCAGCTCGTCGAGGTAGGCCCGCACCGGCGCGACGCCGCCGCCGACGGTGAGGTTGTGCTTGAACATCTGGCCCACCGGCAACTCCGGCCCGCCGGCCGGCACGCCGACGAAGCCGACCCTGCCGCCGGGGCGGGTGGTCGCCAGTGCCTGCTCCATCGACTCCTTCGTGCCGACGCACTCCAGGACGCAGTCGGCGCCCACGCCGCCGAGCAGCTCGCGCACCGCCTTCGCGCCCGCCTTGCCACGCTCGGCGACGACGTCGGTCGCGCCGAAGGCGCGGGCCAGCTGCTGGCGCGGCTCGTGCCGCGACATGGCGATGACGCGCTCGGCACCGAGGCGAGCCGCGGCCAGGACCGCACACAGCCCCACGGCGCCGTCACCGACGACCGCCACCGTGCTGCCTGCTCGCACGCCGGCCATCACGGCGGCGTGGTGGCCGGTCGGCAGCACGTCGGCGAGCGTGAGCAGGTGCGGGACGAGGGCGGCGTCCGGCTGCTCCGGCGTCGCGACGAGCGTGCCGTCGGCCCACGGCAGCCGTACGTACTCGCCCTGGCCGCCGTCGACCGGGAGGCCGTCGGCGTCCGGCGACCCCCAGAAGACGCCGTTGACGCACGACGTCGTGATGCCGTTGCGGCAGTGCACGCAGGTGCCGTCGCTGATGGCGAACGGCGCGACGACGAAGTCACCCGGCCGCACGGTGCGGACGTCGTCACCGACGTCCTCGACCACGCCGACCAGCTCGTGGCCGATGCGCCGCGGCTCCGACCCGTCGAACCCCACGCCACGGTAGGGCCAGAGGTCGGAGCCGCAGACGCACGCGGCCACGACGCGCACGACGGCGTCGGTGGAAGTGCGGATCGTCGGGTCGGCGACGTCGTCGAGGACGACGTCGCCCGGGGCACGCAGGACGGTGGCTCTCACGACCGGCCCCCTACCCATCTCTGCGGGCCTGACAGCATCGACGTCCGGTTGTCTCGGCCCTAGCGGCCGGCTAGTGCCGCCGGCGCGTCCGGCCGCCGGTCAGGTGGTGGTCGGTGAGCGCGTGGTGCTCGCCGCCCTCGGGGTCGCAGTGGACGAGGGCGGCGGTCAGCTTGGGCACCTCGTGCAGCAGCCGGTGCTGGGCGTCCTCGGCGATGTGGTGCGCGTCGACGACGGTGAGGTCGGCAGCGACCACGACCTCGGCCTCGGCCCGCAGGACGTGCCCGATCCAGCGCAGCCGCACGTCACCGAGGCCGCGCACGCCGGGCGTCTGGCGCAGCACCCGCTCGACGTCGTCGAGCAGGTCCTCGTCGACGGCGTCCATGAGCCGCCGGTAGACCTGCCGCGCCGCGTCGCGCAGCACGAACAGGATCGCGACGGTGATGAGCAGGCCCACGACCGGGTCGGCCCGCTCGAAGCCCAGCGCCACACCGGCTGCGCCCAGCACGACCGCCAGCGAGGTGAAGCCGTCGGTGCGCGCGTGCAGCCCGTCGGCGACCAGCGCCGCCGAGCCGATCTCGCGACCCACCTTGATCCGGTACCGGGCGACCGCCTCGTTGCCGAGGAAACCCACCACGCCGGCCGCCGCCACGGCGCCGAGGTAGCGCACCTCCGCGGGCTCGACGAGGCGGCGCACGGACTCGTAGGCGGCGGCGACGGCCGAGGCGAGGATGAACAGCACGATGACCACGCCGGCGAGGTCCTCGGCGCGGCCGTAGCCGTAGGTGTACCGCCGCGTCGGCGGCCGGCGGCCGAGCAGGAACGCCACGGCCAGTGGCACGGCGGTGAGCGCGTCGGCGACGTTGTGCAGCGTGTCGCCGAGCAGGGCGACCGACCCGGTGAGGACGACGACGGCGGCCTGCGCGAGCGCGGTCAGCCCGAGTACGACGAGGGAGACGACGAGCGCCCGCACCCCGCGGCGCGAGCCCTCGAGCGCGTCGTCGACGCTGTCCGCGGCGTCGTGGCTGTGCGGGGCGACGAGCTCGCGCAGCCGCGCGAGCAGGCCGGAAGGGTGGCCGTGGTCGTGCCCGTGGTCGGGCCCATGGCCGTGGTCGTCCCCGTGCTCCTGCGCCATGGCGCAGAGTGTGCCCGCCGGATGGGTCGACCCGCGCGGCGGCAGCACACGCCGAGCCCCCCGCGGCAAGGCCGCGAGGGGCTCGGTGTGCGAGCGGTTCTACGGCTGCAGGTCCCAGGCCTCCGTCGGGATCTCGTAGAACCGGAACTGGGCGACCTTCAGGCCACGGTTGTCGTACTCCCAGAAGTAGCTGTCCAGCGAGTCGGAGAACAGCGGCTGCACCTCCCAGTCGAGGCACTGCTGGGTCTCGCTGTCGTAGCTGGTGCAGACGTCGACGTAGAGCAGGTCCCTCGACACGTTGGTGAACGTCGACTTGCCCTTCGACCGCGTCACCTCGATCGGCTCGACACCGCCGGCGAGGTCGACCGCGCACCACGTCTCACCGGTCTGCGCGTCGTCGTAGCACGACTGCACCTTCGCCGAGCCGCCCGGCTTGCCGAGCGCTCGCACGTACACCGAGTAGGCCGTCGTGCCGTCTCCGTCGGGGTCGGGGTTCGGGAGCGCGAACGCCGCACCGTTGGCGTCCGTGCCGTTGGCGTCCAGCACCGCGAAGGCGCCCTCGGTCAGCCCGATCCTCGCCTTGCCGTAGTCGGGCACGAAGATGCGGTGACCGTTGTTGCCGGTCATGTCGGCGGTCTTGCCCTTGCTGACCCCGATCACGTTGAGCGTGTAGTGCGGGCCGCTCGGGCCGCCGTTGCCGGTCGTGCCCTGCGCGGCGAGGCCGGGCGCGACCGTTCCCGCCAGGACCACTGCGGCCACGCCGGCCACGAGTACTCGTCTGTTCATGGTGCCTCCTGGTGTGCCGGGCGGGTTGCCCGAACTGCTGAGGGCCGCGATGCTCGCCATCCGCCGCAGCCGCGGCATCCTCAGAACTGTTGAACCGCAGGGCCGCCACCGCTGATCACCACTGATCCGGACCGTTCGTACGAGCGGCGCGTCGTACGAATGGCCGGGGCCGTCTCGTCCGTCCGGTCCGGCCGGCCTCAGCCGTTCGGCTACGACTCGGCCGCACACCTGGTTGTGGCGCACGGGCGTCCCTAGCCTTGGCCGGTGATGCTCGGGACGCAGGAGCTCAGCGGCTCGGCCCTGCGCCGCCCTGGCCGGTCCGCGCAGGCCCGAGGCGGCGGTACCCGAGCAGGGACCGTGGCGGTCGCGGCCGTCACGCTCCTGGGTGCCGCGCTGCTGGCCCACCGGTACGCCGGCGACCCGTTGGCCCTGCAGGCGCTCACCGAGGTGCGGCGGGTCGTCCGCACGGCCATGCTCACCGGGGCGGGCCTGCTCGCCCTTGCGCTGTGGCGGCTGACGCAGCGACGTGAGGTCGCTGCGGCCGGCGCGGCGCTGTTGGTGCTGGGACTGGTGAGCGAGAGCCTCGTGGCGGTGGGGCCCGTGGTCGCCCGAGCGCTGACGGTGCCGTCGCCGGAGCCGGTCCTGCGCCTGCTGCCGGCGACGCTCGCCGCCGTCCTCCTCGTCGCGGCCACCCCGGGCCGGGCCGCCGCCGGTCGCCTGCCGGTGCCGACCACCGTGCTGCTGACGGTGCTCCTGCCGGCGGTGTGCGCCGGAGCGGCCCTCGGCCTGGCCGGGCCGAACGTCGACCGCCCGGACGCCGTGGCGGTGGCCGCTGCCGGGTGGCGCTGCGCGCTGTGGAGCGGACTGGCCCTGCGCTCGGCGCGGTCAGCGCGACGAGGGCTCACGCTGCTGCCCGTCGTCCTGGCGCTGCTGGCAGGCTCAGCTCTCGCAGACGCCGTCGCCGTCTCCGGGCCCGCGTCGGCCGTCACCTTCGGCATCGTCGGCACGGCAGGCGCCGCCGCCGCCGCGCTCCTGTCGGCGGCCAGCCAGCTGAGGGCGGCGATGGCCGCCCAGCGAGATCACGTGAGTCGACTGCTGCACGACGTCGACGCGCAGCACGAGCGGGAGGAGACGGCGCAGCAGGCCGAGGAGGAGCGGCGGCACGAGGTGAGGAGCGTGCTGGCCGGCGTGCGCGGCGCCGTGACGACGCTGCGCCGGTACGAGGACCAGCTGGACCCGGCAGTCCGACGTCGCCTCGAGGACGCCGTCGCGGCCGAGCTCGGCCGGCTCGACCACCTCGTCGACCCGTCGCCGGACGTGCCGGTGACCGACGTCGCGCTGGACGCGGCCCTCGATCCGCTGCTCACGGCCGAGCAGGCTCAGGGGCTCGACCTCCGGGTCGACCTCTGCGGCGCTGCGGTCCGCGGGCGCTCGGCCGACGTCGTCACGATCGTGGCGGTGCTCCTGTCGAACGCCCGAGTGCACGCGCCGGGAACCACGGTGACGGTGCGCGCGGAGGCGCGTGGGGCGCACACGCGGCTCGTCGTCGCCGACACCGGTCCGGGCATCCCCGCCGTCCAGTGCGAGCGGGTGTTCGAGCGCGGCGCCAGGGGCACGACGAGCGCTGCGGGTTCGGGGCTCGGGCTCTACACCGCGCGCCGGCTGGCCGGCCTCATGGGCGGCACCGTGCATGTGGAGCAAGCGCCCGGCCCGGGGGCCCGCATGGTGCTGACGCTGCCCAGCAGCGGGCGCACGGATACCTCCTGCTGACCGAACGGCCGATGCCCGCGATGTGCGACGAGCCCCATCCTGGCCGGCGTGGGGGGATCGACCATCCTCGTCGTCGAGGACCACGCGCTGCTCGCGCACAGCCTGGCGACGGCGCTGCGAGCCGAGGGGCACCTGGTGCACATCGCCCGGCTCGACGCTGAGCCGGGACTGCTGGAACAGGCCGCTCGGTCCTGCGCGGACGTCCTGCTGCTCGACCTCGACCTCGGACCGGACCACGACCGCGGTGAGTCGCTGCTGGCGCGGTTGCCCGCGGGGCACATGCGCGTCCTGGTGGTCACCGCGAGCACCGACGCCGTCCGCCTGGCGTCGGCGCTCGAGCGAGGAGCGG
>DATMJH010000487.1:0-13640 GCA_035554015.1 Mycobacteriales bacterium | reverse complement strand
TGGCGCGGCGCACCGCCTCGTGCGCCTTGCGCAGGTCCTCGAAGTGGCCGACGATCGCCGCGACCTTCTCCGACGCGTCGACCGGCTCGAGCTGTTCCACCAGACCGTGTCGATGAAGTCGGTCGGCAACCTCAACGACTTCGTCCGCAGCCACATGCTCGAGCCGGTCGACGCGTCGGAGAAGGTCGCGGCGATCGTCGGCCACTTCGAGGACCTGCGCAAGGCGCACGAGGCGGTGCGCCGCGCCAAGGACCAGCTCGCCGCGCTCGAGCCGCTGGTCGCCACCGCCGACCGCTACGACGCCGCCGTCGAGCGCCGCACGGCCGCCGAGCGGGAGCGCGACGCCGTCCGGCTGTACTTCGCCGAGCTGCGCGCGCGGCTGCTGGCCGCCGAGATCGAGGCGCAGGAGCTCGAGCGCCGGCAGCACGAGCGGCAGGTCGCCGACGGCGAGCTCGCCCGGGCGGCGCTGGTCGACGAGCGCGAGCGGCTGATCGGGGATCGGGCCGCGGCCGGCGGTGACCGGGTCGGCGAGCTCGACCGGGTCGAGCGCGAGCAGCGCGCCGAGACCGACGACCGGCGCACCCGGCGGGCCCGCTTCACCGAGCTGCTCGCCGAGGCCGGGCTCGACGCCGTCGACGACGCCGTCGCCTTCGCCGCGCTGCCCGCCCGGGTGGCCGCCGAGCGCGGCGAGCTGCGCGAGAGCCGGCGGGCGCTCGACGCGCGGATGGCCGACCTGGCCGGCCGGCGGCGCGAGCTCGAGCAGCTCGGCGCGCAGACCCGGGCCGAGCTCGAGAGCCTGGCCGGCCGGCGCAACAACCTGCCGCGCAGCGCGCTCGACGTGCGGGCGCAGCTGTGCACCGACCTCGGGCTGCAGCCCGACGCGCTCCCGTTCGCCGGCGAGCTGCTCGACGTCGCCGAGGGCTTCGAGCGCTGGCGCGGCGCGGCCGAGCGGGTGCTGCGCGGGTTCGGCCTGTCGCTGCTGGTGCCGCAGGAGCACTACGCCGCCGTTGCGCGGTGGGTGAACGACCGCCGGCTCACCTACCTGCGCGACGACGGCGAGCGGCGCGGGCTGCGCCTGGTGTACGAGCGGGTGCCCCGCCGGCAGGTCGCGCTGCGGCCGCCGGTGACGACCGAGGGGCTGCGGCTGTTCCAGACGCTGGAGCTCGCGCCCGGCCCGTTCGAGGGCTACCTGCGCGACCAGCTGGCCCGCCGGGCCGACCACCGGTGCGCGCAGACGCTCGAGGAGTTCCACGACGAGACCCGCGCCGTCACCGCGCAGGGCCAGGTCCGCTCCGGCGACCGGCACGAGAAGGACGACCGCTCCCGCATCGACGACCCGCGCACCTGGGTGCTCGGCTGGGCGAACGAGCGCAAGATCGAGGCGCTCACCGCCCAGCTCGTCGAGCAGCAGCAGGAGTTCAGCGCGGTGCAGCAGGAGCTGGACCGGGTCGACGCCACCCGCACCGGGGCCGAGGCGCGCGACGGCGCGCTGGCGCGGCTGCAGGAGTACCCGGCCTGGCGCGACCTCGACTGGCAGGACTCGCTGGCCCGCGCCGACGCCGCGGCCGCCGAGCGGTCCCGGCTGCTCGCCGGGTCCTCGCAGCTCAGCGAGATCGAGCGCCGGCTGGCGGAGAACAAGCAGCGGCTCGACGAGCTCGACGAGCAGCTGCAGGCGCTGCGCGGCCGCGCCTCGGTGCTCGCCGACCGGGTGCGGACGGCGAGCGCGGCCCGCGACCGGGACGTCGAGTTCGTGCAGGGCCAGCCGGAGGACGTGCTCGCCTCGGCCAGGGCGGCCTACGACGCGCTGACCGCACGGCTCGGCGACGACGTCCCGCGCGACGCCGACGGCTGCCAGCGGGCCGCCGCCGAGCTGACCGACCAGCTCACCCGCGCCGTCGACCGGCTCGGCAAGGAGCTGGGCGGCCATGCGCTGAACCTCACCAACGCGATGAGCGAGGTGCGCCGCCGCTGGCCGGAGGCCACCACCGAGATGGACGCGAGCCTGGAGGCGCGCGAGGAGTTCCGCGCCTTCCGCGACCGGGTCGCCGACGACGACCTGCCGCGGTTCGAGGAGGAGTTCAAGCGCCAGCTCAACACCAACACCATCCGCGAGCTGGCCGGCTTCAACGGCTGGCTGCGCCGGCAGGCCGACGAGATCCACGCCCGCGTCGACCGCATCAACGAGGCGCTCGGCGCCATCGACTACAGCCCCGGCCGGTCCATCACGCTGGTCGCCGAGCGCACCGTCAACCAGGAGGTGCAGGCGTTCCGCAGCGAGCTGCGCGCCGCCACCGACGACGCGCTGTCCGGCGACGTGCTGAGCGAGGGCGACCGCTACTCCGAGCAGAAGTTCCTCGACGTGCAGCGCATCGTCGAGCGCTTCCGCGGCCGCGAGGGCCATGCCGAGGCCGACAAGGCCTGGACCCGCCGGGTCACCGACGTGCGCAACTGGTTCACCTTCTCGGCCTCCGAGCGGGTCCGCGAGACCGGTGAGGAGTGGGAGCACTACCGCGACTCCGACGGCAAGTCCGGCGGGCAGAAGGAGAAGCTCGCCTACACGATCCTCGCCGCGTCGCTGGCCTACCAGTTCGGGCTCGAGTGGGGTGTCGAGCGCTCCCGCGACTTCCGCTTCGCCGTCATCGACGAGGCGTTCGGCCGCGGCTCCGACCTGTCCACCCGCTACGCGCTCGACCTGTTCGCCAAGCTCGGCCTGCAGCTGCTCATCGTCACGCCGCTGCAGAAGGTGCACGTCATCGAGCCGTTCGTCCGGGCGATCGGGTTCGTCGACAACCCGACCGGCAGCTCCTCGCGGCTGCAGACGCTGACCATCGAGGAGTTCCGCGCCCGGCGAGACGGCGCGACGCCGTCGCCGTGACCGGCGCCTGGACGACGCCGGCCGACCTGCAGGCCAAGGTGCGCCGTCGGTGGAGCGACGGGACGCTGCTGTCGGCCTGGGCCGACGACCGAGACTTCCCCGGGTTCGACCTGCCGCTGCGCGGGCCGTCGCCGGCCGAGATCGGCGACGACCTCGACGCCGTCCGCCGCTGGATCGCCGAGCTCGAGGCGGGCAGCCGCGGCGGTGAGCGGTACGAGCTGGTGCAGGTCGCCGTCGGCGGACGCCATGTCGGCCGCAACCGCATCCCCGGCCGCGCCCGGCTCACGACCTACGACCAGGCGTGGCGGCTGCTCGGCGTCACCGCGCAGGTGGCCGCGCTGCGGCGCGTGCTCGAGCTGAGCGCCGGCGAGCCCGCCGTGCGCGCGTGGGTGGCGGCGCAGCCGCTGCGGGCGCTGGCGGTCGCGGAGGAGTGGGAGCAGGTGCTGGCGGCCTACCGCTGGCTCGACGGCGCGCGCGGCTCGGGCCGCTGGCTGCGCGAGATCACCGCTCCGGGGGTCGACACCAAGTTCGTCGAGCGGCACCGGCCGGTGCTGGCCCGGCTGCTCGGCGTCGACGGAGGGACCGAGGCGTTCGGGCGGGCCCTCGGGCTGCGGGCGAGGCCCGAGTCGCTGCGGCTGCGCTTCGACGCCCCGACGCTCGGCCTGCCCGACCCGCTGTCCGAGGCCACCTTCCGCGTCGAGGAGCTGGCGGCACTGCCGGTCAAGGTCCGGCGCGCCGTGATCGTCGAGAACGAGGTCACGTACCTGACCGTGCCGGTGCCGGCAGGCGGCGTGGTCGTGTGGGGCAAGGGCTTCGAGGCCGGCCGCGCCGGTGGCCTGCCGTGGCTGCGCGACGCCGAGGTGCACTACTGGGGCGACCTCGACACCCACGGGTTCGCGATCCTGCACCGGCTGCGGGCCTGGCTGCCGCAGACGACGTCGCTCCTCATGGACCGGGCGACCCTGCTCGAGCACCGTGACCGATGGGTGCGCGAGCCGTCGCCGACGGCGGCCCGCCTCGACCGGCTCGCCCCCGACGAGGCCGAGCTGTACGCGGACCTGGTGTCCGACCGCTGGGGCGACGCCGTCCGGCTGGAGCAGGAGCGCGTCGACTGGGCGTGGGCCCAGGCCCGGCTGCCCTGACGACGCCGCCCCTGCGCCCTCGCCGTCAGACCGTCTCGGGCACCCGCAGGTGCGCGTAGACGACGTCGAACTGCGCCACGTCGAGCAGCTCGAGCCCGAGCTGGTCGAGGGCGCCGGAACGGATGCCGTCCAGCGTCTGCCGAGCCGCGTCCAGCGCGGCCCGGTCGCGGAAGACCGTCGCCGTCACGCCGCGGCCCTCGGCGCGGTCGATGAACAGGCTGAGGCTGCAGAAGCCGTCGAGCTCGGTCAGCCGTGGCATGACGTGGTACCGGAAGGCGTCGAGGTTGCGGTCCGCGTTCGCCGGGTCGCCACGGGTCCAGGTGACGCTGGCGCACGCGCCCTCCGGGATGTGCCGCTCGCGGTGCAGGACGGCGATCTCCCACTCCCGCACCTCCGGCGTGGCCGACATCAGCGCGGCGCCACGGTCGCGCAGCGGCTGTACGCGCTGCGCCGTCTCGCGCATGGCCTCCTGGGACTCCCAGGCGCTCGTCACGATCGACACGCCGCTGCCGCGGTCGACCAGCAGCGACAGCCCGACGCAGCCCTCCATCTCCCTGACCGCAGGCATGACCTCGTCGAGCACCATCGCGATGCCCTCGTCGATGCGCTGCGGGTCTCCCCGCAAGACCGTGCTCCGTGCGTACATGCGCACCCCTCCCCTCGAGCCGGGCGGAGGCCCTCGCGGCTCCGCCGCACGGCCCACCCTCCACCCCGCACGCCCGATGTCAACCCACCGGTTCCGCTCAGCCGGCGCAGGCCGTCACATCCCGACCGCGGTGAGCCCGACGGCCCTGGCGGCCCCGCTCAACCGCTGGTCGAAGGTCGCCACGGCCGCGGCGTGCGCCGTCGCGGCGTGCAGGACACAGCAGTCCGGCATGCGGAGCCGCGTGGTCGCTCGCAGCACCGCGAGCTCGCTCCAGGCGCCGGCGTCGATCGGCAGGACCTGCAGTTCCAGCGCCTGCGCGGCGTCGTGCACGACGGCGAGCCGGTCCTGCCGAGCCGGACCGACCGCGACCTCGGCGAGAGTCAGCACCGGGATCGCCAGCTCGTCGGTCTGGTCCGCGAGGGTCGACCGCGCCGCTGGGTGGTGCGCGTCGTCGGCGTCGAGCAGGGCGATGAGAACGCTCGCGTCCAGCACGATCAAGACGGCCAGTCCTCGCGCAGCCGCTCGAGATACCCGTCGGAGAACGCGCCGGTCAGGGCGCCGCTGACCCGGTCGATGGCCGCGTGGCGAGCGGCGCCGCGCTGGGCCTCGGCGAGCAGCGCGGCACGGTGGCCCTCCATCGCCAGGCGCACGACGAGCTGCGAGCGGCTCGACCCCGGCCAGCGGCGGCCGGCGGCGTCGAGCGCGGCGGCCAGCTCATCGCTCTCGGTCACCACGTGACGCGGCCGGGAGGTCGGCACGCGGGGAGTGTAGCACCGGGTGCCCTAGGTGCAGCACCTGTCGCTCGCTCCGACTCGACCGCGCGCACCGCGTCGGTCGGCATCCCGGTTCACCCGCCGAACGCCGTCCGCCGCCGCCGTCCCACCCGCGTCATCGACCCCACGAGTCCAGCCGGACGACATCCCCGCCCTCGGCCGTGAACGGCCCGCCGTAGGGCTCGTACCGGTCGTAGGTGTACGGCGTCAGCTGCACGCGGTCGGCCGCCGCGCCGAGCAGCAGCGCCAGGTAGTCGGGCAGCCGCTCGCCGATGAGATCGGCGCGCCGCGCCAGCTCGTCGTGCACCCGAAGCGGCACCGGCACCTCGACGATGCGCGCCCGCAGCTCCGGGTCGCGCCCCGGCTCGCCGTCGGAGGGCCGCAGGCTCTCGGGCAGCGGCAGCAGCTCGCGCAGCGGCGGCAGGGGGCGGGAGAAGAGCGCGGGGTCCTCGACGAGCGCGCTGAGGACCGTGCCGGTGAGCGAGGCGCGCGGCTCGCTCGACAACCCGTAGCGGCGCTGGCCGCGCGCGTGCCGGCCGAGCACCTCCCGGACGTCGCGGACGACGTCCGAGTCGCCCGCCGGCACGTCATCGACGACGGAGACGTGCAGCGCCGCGCCGTCCCAGCGCAGCGCCAGCAGCTCGCCGGCCGACGTCGTCGGCAGCCATCCCTTCGGGCCGGTCCAGCTCTCGATCGCGCCCTGCCCGCGGCGCAGCTCGCCGCCGCTGCCGAGCGGCATCCGGCGGAGGGCGGCGAGCGCGTCGAGGTCGCGGTAGGTCCACAGCACCCCGTCGCGCTCTCCGGGCCGGGGCCGCGTGGTGAACACCTGCCCCCGCAGCAGCCGCTGGGCGGTGTCGTAGCGGCCGTCCGGCCGCAGCACGTAGTCGCCGCTGTCGAGCGAGCACCTCAGGGTCGACGGCGTCTTCGACTTCGTCAGACCCCTCTCGACGGCGAGGGCGTGCAGCTCCTCGAGGGTCAGCGGTCCGTGGTCGAGCAGCATGTCCGCGGCGGCCGCGGCGAAGGCACGTGTCATGAGGGCGCACCTTGCACCGGTCCGGCGGATGGTGCGCGCCGTCGTCCACAGTCCACAGATCCACGCGAGGCGTCGCCGCTCGACCACCTCGCCGTGCCGGTGCGACCATGCCGGGCGGACGGGAGGATGAGCGATGTCGAGCGTCGTGCCGCAGCACCGCGGTCCGTGGCACTTCGACGAGCTGGCCGACCTGCCGGAGGACGGCCGCCGCTACGAGGTGGTCGACGGCGCCCTTCACGTGACGCCGCCGCCCGGCCACCTGCACCAGGCCGTCGGCGCGGACCTGCTCGCCCAGCTCGCCCGCCAGTGCGCACCGCCGTGGCGAGTCGCCTACGAGTGGCCGCTGCCGCTCGGCACCGACGGCCGGGTGCCCGACCTGGCCGTCGTCCGCAGCGACGCGCCGGTGCGGGGCGCAGGCCCCTATCCCGTCGGCTCGGAGCAGGTCGGGCTCGTCGTCGAGATCGTCAGCCCGTCGAGCCGCAAGACCGACCGGTTCGCCAAGCCGGGGGAGTACGCCGAGGCCGGCATCCCGCTGTTCTGGCGGGTCGAGACCGACCCGGACGTCGTGCTGCACGCCTTCCGGCTGGTCGACGGCGGCTACGTCGAGACGGCGGTGGTGCGCGACGCCGGTGAGGTGGACGTGCCGTGGGGCCGCGCGAGGGTCGGCCTCCCGGAACTGCGCTGACGCGGGACGGCAGGCTGCCGTCGTGACCGACACGCCCCGCGACTTCTGGGAGCGCCTCTACGGCGAGCGTGAGCAGGTGTGGAGCGGCCGCGTGAACGCCACCCTGGCCCGCGAGGTCGACGGTGTGCCACCCGGCCGCGCGCTCGATCTCGGCTGCGGCGAGGGCGGCGACGCGCTGTGGCTGGCCGAGCGCGGCTGGGACGTCGTCGCGGTCGACATCAGCCGCATCGCGCTCGACCGCGCCGGCGCCGAGGCGCGCCGGCGTGGGGTGGCCGTCGACTTCCGCCGGCACGACCTGGCCGACGGCGTCCCGCCCGGGCCGTTCGACCTCGTCTCCGCGCAGTTCTTCCAGTCGCCGGTGGACCTGCCACGCGAGCAGGTGCTGCGCCAGGCCGCCGCACAGATCGCCGTCGGCGGGCTGCTCCTCGTCGTCGGGCACGCCGCGCCGCCGCCGTGGGCCATGCACCAGCACGACCCGGCCCTCATGCCGTCGGCTGCCGAGGTGCTCGAGCACCTGGCCCTCGGCGAGGAATGGGAGGTCGTGCGTGCCGGCGACATCGCGCGCGAGGCCACCGGTCCCGACGGGCAGCAGGCCGAGCTGCTGGACAGCGTCGTCCTGCTCCGCCGCCGGCCCGCGTAGCCGGTCTGGGAGCGCGGCACCGACCGCAGCACGCGCAGTGCCATGTCGTGCACGGCGCGCTCGAGTCAGCAGCCGCCGCTCTAGGCTCGCCACCGTGGCCGACGACTTCGTCATCGCCCGCAACCCGGACGCCGACTCGCAGCTGCCGTACCTGCTGCGCATCCCGCTGCCGGGGCGCGCGGTCGTGCTCAAGGCGCGCGAGACATGGCCCCGCACGAGCAAGGTGTACTGCCACCGGGCCGACGGCTGGCCGGCCGACGCCGAGGTCGTCGAGCGGGTCGCCGTCCGCTCCTGCACCGCGCGCGGCCCGGCGGTCGACCTCGTGCTCGACCGCGGCCGCGAGAACCGCAGCCAGCTGGTGTTCACCCGGCTGAAGAACGGTCGCGAGGCCATCTTCTGGCAGAGCGCGCGCACGGCGAAGAAGGCGCGGCCCGGTGTCCGCACGCCGTCCGCCCGGGCCAGCGGGCTGACCGACCTCGAGATCGTCGTCGACGGGCGCGAGCGGTACCCCTATCGGTTCAGCTCCCAGCAGGCGACCGCCGTGCGCGGCTCGCTGCGCAGCGGCGACTACGGCGTGCGGCAGGGCGACGACGTCGTCGCGGTGGTCGAGCGCAAGTCGCTCGAGGACCTGGCGCACTCGCTGGTCAGCGGCCGGCTCGCGGCCCAGCTCGCGGAGCTGGCCTCGTTCCCGCGGGCCGCGGTCGTCGTCGAGGAGCGATACAGCCGGCTGTTCTCGCTGCCCCACGTGAAGCCCGGGTTCGTCGCCGACCTACTCGCCCGCGTGCAGGTGCGCTGGCCCGCGGTGCCGGTGTTCTTCGCCGAGACGCGGCCGCTGGCCGAGGAGTGGACCTATCGCTTCCTCGCCGCGGCGCTCGCCGAGCGGGCCGCGGACGCCCGGGTGGCCGACCGGCTGGCCGCGCTCGTCGAGGCGCAGCCGCTCGCGCCGGCAGCACCGCGGCCGGCCGACATCCGGCGGTGGGCGGCGGCGCACGGCATGCAGGTCGCCGCAGCCGGCCGCGTGCCCGCCTCGGTCGTCGCGGCCTACACCGCTGCGCACGCCGCCGCCGACGTCTGACGCCGTCCTCGCGTCGACCGCCCGGTGTGCGCTGTGGACAGCACTCGTGCCTGTCGCACCCCCGCCGCACGGTGAGGTCCCCACCACGAGGTGGCCAGCATGTGCGAGCTCTGCGACGACCCCGACCGGTCCATGACGACTACCTCCGGCACGTCGAGCGGCTCGTCGGGCGCCGCCGCTTCGCGGTGCAGGGCGTCGAGGGCTCGAGCTGCCGGGCCGCGATGTGGTACTCGGTCGGCCTGACGCTGCACGGCTTGCCCGAGCTCGTCGTCGTCGGTGCGCCGGGGGGCGACGGCGCGGTCCTGGTCGACATGTGGGCGTCGTACGTCCTCGACGAGAGGGTCGTGCTCCCGGGCGAGCGGCTGGACTGGCGGGTACTGCGACGAGCACCGACCCGATCGGCTCGACGTGCCACCGCACCTCTAGGCACACACCTCGAGGTGTAGCGTGGTGTACGTGGGGCGCACCAACATCGAGATCGACGACGAGCTGATGTCCCGGGTCCAGAGCACCTACGGACTGCGCACGAAGCGGGAGGCCGTCGACTTCGCCCTGCGGCGGCTGCTGGTCGAGCCGATGACGCGCGACGAAGCGCTCGCCATGGAGGGTGTCGGCTGGTCCGGCGACCTCGACGAGCTGCGCCGCGCCGGCAGTCCTCGCAGGTGATCGTCGTCGACACCTCGGCGTGGGTGGAGTTCCTGCGCGGCACCGGTTCGGCGACCTGCACTGCGGTGCGGAGCGCCATCGCGACGGCGGACGAGCTGGCGGTGCCGGACGTCGTGCGGCTCGAGCTGCTCGCCGGCGCCGCAGAGGCCGACGTCGAGGACCTGCGACGCCTGCTCGCCCGCTTCGTCGCGCTGCCGGCGTCCTCGCCGGCCGACCACGAGGTGGCCGCCTCGCTCTACCGCCGCGCCCGATCGGCGGGACGGACGGTGCGTTCGCTCGTCGACTGCCTGGTGGCCGCCGCAGCGCTGCGGCTCGACGTCCCGGTGCTGGCGCGCGACCGCGACTACGCGGCGCTCGCCGCCGTCAGCGGCCTGCGGCTCGTCCCCACCGCGTAGCCGCAGCCGGTCAGCCGCAGCCGGTCAGCCGCCGCCCGGCCGGTTCGCCGACTCATCGCAGCCAGGGGTTGCAGTCGGTCCAGGGCAGGACCACAGTGCTCGGCGGACGGGTGCGGAGCGTGTCCGACGACCGCCGGACGCCGCACCGTCGGGTGGGGGGCCGACACATCCGTACGGCCGGTGGGCCCGAGTGCCCGCCGGGTGCCGCCTGCCCCGCTCCCGCGGCGGTTCTCACGACCTGCACCAGCACGGGGGAGGACCCATGGAGCAACCAGCACCGCAGTCCCTGGCCGAGGAGCTCGCCGCGTCGGTGATGGGCGAGGTGATCGCGCCCGACGACGGCCGCTACGACACCGCGCGCACCGTCGTCAACTCGATGATCGACCGCAGCCCGGCCGCGGTCGTCCGGCCGCACGGCGCCGCCGACGTCATCGACGTCGTCCTCGCCGCACAGCGGCGCGGGCTCGGCGTCGCGGCCAAGTGCGGGGGGCACAGCGTCGCCGGCAACGGCACGTGCGGGCCGGACGCCGTGCTGCTCGACCTCTCCTCGCTCAAGGGGGTGGTCGTCGACCCGGTCACGCGGCGGGCCCGCGCCGGCGCCGGCGTGCTGTGGGGCGAGTTCGACCGGGAGGCGCAGCTGCACGGCCTCGCGACACCCGGCGGCCGCGTGACGACGACCGGCATCGGCGGGTTCACGCTCGGCGGCGGGTACGGCTGGCTGTCACCGGTGCACGGGCTGGCGTGCGACAACCTCGTCGCCGCGGACGTCGTCACGGCCGACGGCAGGCTCGTCCGCGTCGACGAGAAGAGCGAGCCCGAGCTGCTGTGGGGGCTGCGCGGCGGCAGCAGCAACTTCGGCGTCGTCACGTCGTTCGAGTTCGCGCTGCACCCGGTCGGTCCGATGGTGCTCGCCGGCATGCTCATCCACTCGCTGGAGACCGGCGCCGAGACGGCGCGCGCCTACCGCGACCTGGTCGAGCGGTCACCGGAGGAGATCGTCACGGGCCTGGCCGTCGTGCAGGCGCCGCCGGAGCCGTTCGTGCCGCCGGAGATGGTCGGCACGCCGGTGCTCGCGATCGTCGTCCTCTACGTCGGCGACCCCGACACCGGTGCCGAGGCGCTGGCCGACCTGCGCCGCATCGGCCCGCCGCTCATGGACCTCGTCCAGCCCATGCCGTACACGGCGTTCCAGGCGATGCTCGACGGCTTCAACCCGCCCGGCTTCCGGCACTACCACGGTGGTCGGCACCTCACCGGGCTCACCGACGGCGCGATCGACGCCTTCGTCCAGTACGGCGCGCAGCGGCTCTCGCCGCTCACGCAGGCCGTCATGTTCCGGCACGGCGGCGCGGTGAGCCGCGTGGCCGACGACGCGACAGCGGCCAGCCACCGCCAGGCCACGTACATGCTGCACCCGATCGCGCAGTGGTCCGACCCGACGGAGGACCCGGTGCACATCGGGTGGGCGAAGGAGCTCATGGCCGCGATCGAGCCGTGGGAGACCGGCGGCGTGTACCTGAACTTCGAGCAGGAGCCGGAGAAGGTGCGGCGCGGCTACAGCGACGACAAGTGGTCCCGGCTGGTCGCGCTCAAGGACACCTGGGACCCGGGCAACCTGTTCCGCGTCAACCAGAACGTGCCGCCATCGGCGTCGATGCCGGTGCAGCGCACGATCGCGCTCGACCAGCCGGAGAAGACGCGCGCCTGACACCCGGGGGAGCGCAGTGGCGCGGCTCAGCCGCCGTCCGGGATCGGGTGTCCCGAGTCGCGCCACTGCACCGCCGCGTGAAAGCCCTCGCGCTCGGCGAGGTCCTTGAACCAGTAGCCCTCGGGCGTGTGGCGCGCGATGCCGTCGAACAGCGTTGCCAGCAGCTGGGTCCCCGGCAGCCCCATGCTGTCCAGCGCCTGGTTGACCATGAGCTTCTGCATGACCAGCTGGTTGGTCGGCACCCCGGCGACGCGGTCGGCGAGACGCTCGACGGCGTCGTCCAGCTCGGCCACCGGCACCGCCTCCCCGAGGCCCCACGAGGCTGCGGTCGCGCCGTCGATCGTGTCGCCGGTGAGCAGCATCCGCTTGGCCCGCTCGGCGCCGACGCGGTACACCCACATCGCCGTCGTCGGGCAGCCCCAGACCCGCGCCGGCGGGTAGCCGATGCGCGCGTCGTCGGCCAGCACGAGCAGGTCGCAGCACAGCGCGATGTCGCTGCCGCCGGCGACGGCGTGGCCGTGCACCTTGGCGATCGTCGGCTTCAGCGAGCGCCACAGCGCCATGAAGTCGTCGGTGTTGCGCCGCATCTCCCGGTAGTCGCGCACCGGGTCCAGTGCTCGCCCTGCCGCCACCGCTCCCCGACGTCGCCCTCGGCGAACTGCTTGAGGTCGTAGCCGGCGCAGAACGCCCGGCCGGCTCCTGACACGACGATGACGCGGACGTCGTCGTCGGCGTCGGCCTGCTCGACCGCAGCCCGGATCTCGCCGGGCATGACGTCGTCGATGGCGTTGAGCCGGTCGGGCCGGTTGAGCGTCAGGTAGGCCTTCGCGTCGCGGCTCTCGTAGGTGAGGGTGCGGTAGGTCGTCATGCCGGGATCCCTACCACCGCCAACGGGCGCGGGCAGCGGCGGCGCCGACCCTGTTCGGCCGGATCGGGGGTCCGACGCCCGAGGAGCGGGCACCATGGAGGGCGTCGAGGGAAGGGACGCTCATGGACGAGGTGCGCGAGGAGTCGCGCCTGGCCGCTGCTCCGGAGGCGATCGCGTGGCGCGGTGCGCACTGGCGCGAGCTGCGCTGGCAGCTCGAGCTCGCCCGGCTCGTCGCCGACCCGGTGTGGCGAGGGCACGGCGTACCGCGCGGTGACGGCGCTCCGGTGCTGCTGGTGCCGGGGTTCCTCGCCGGCGACTCGTCGCTGTCGGTGATGGCCCGCTGGCTGCGCCGCCTCGGCTACGTCCCCCGGCGCTCGGGCATCACGTTCAACGTCCGCTGTGCCGACGTCGCCGTCGACCGGCTGGAGCAGACGCTCGAGCACGCCCACCACACCAGCGGCCGCTCGGTCGCGATCGTCGGGCACAGTCGCGGCGGCCACTTCGCGAAGGCGCTCGCGTCGCGTCGCCCCCAGCTCGTGTCGAAGGTGGTCTCGCTGGGCTCCGGGCTCGACGACCCGTTCGACATCAGCCGCACCACGCAGCGCGCCGTCGAGAGCGTGCGCCGTCGCATCGCTCGGCGCGACCCCGAGCGGGCCGCGCTCGGCTGCTTCACCGCCACCTGCCTCTGCCGGTACGCGCGGGACTACGCGCAGCCCTTCCCAGCGGAGGTGCCGCTGACCTCGATCTACTCCAAGGGTGACGGCGTCGTTCGCTGGCGGTCGGCCGTGGTGCCCTACGCGCGGTGCGTGGAGGTGCGCGGCAGCCACGTCGGGCTGGCGTTCAACCGGCACGCCTACCGCGAGATCGGCCGAGCCCTGGCGGAGTGACCAGGCTGCGCGCCGTGCGCAGTGCACCGACCTGCAGGCCGAGGTGCCGGGTGACCGGCTCCGCGCGCGCGGACAGCCCGCGCAGCGGTGGCCCGGCGTCGACCGGGTGCGCGCTGTCGACGCCGAGCGCGTCGAGCACCCGTACCGCGTCGGCGGCGAGCTCGGGCACCGACGTCGGCCACCACGGCACCTGCGAGCGCCCGGCGCCGCGGCTGTCGTACCGGATGCAGTCGTGCTCGGCGGCGTA
>DATMJH010000486.1:0-2003 GCA_035554015.1 Mycobacteriales bacterium | reverse complement strand
CCGATCTCCTCGCCGCTGGCCTGCCGGGCGCGCACCAGGCACCAGGCGGTGCCGTCGGCGGTAGGGGTGACGTCGAACTCGACGACCACGACGTCGTCGCCGACCAGCTCGTAGCCGCGCAGCTGCAGCGGCACCTGCTCGCCGCCGGATCGCTGGTAGAGCAGCCACGACAGCGAGACGAGGAAGGCGACGAACAGCACCGAGAGCACGACGGCGAGCGAGCGCGAGGCGGCCCGCGAGCGCTGGTCGTAGCGGCCGGGCGGACGGCGACGTCCGCCCGGGTCCTCGATCGGCGCGGGCAGCACGGGACTCCTCTCGGGCAGGCTTCGGGCCCGCCTGGTGTTGGCTGACCTGACGATCGTGCCCCGGCCCTGCGCCGGCCGCCGGTGCGGGCCCGTGGAACGCGAACAGGAGAGCGACGTGGGAGCAGAGGACGGCCTGCGGCTGATGTGCGTGCACGCGCATCCCGACGACGAGTCGAGCAAGGGCGCCGCCACCATGGCCAGGTACGCCGGCGAGGGCGTGGACGTGCTGGTGGTCACGCTCACCGACGGCTCGCGCGGCTCGGTGCTCAACCCGGCCATGGACCGGCCGGAGGTGCTCGCCGACATCACCGCCATCCGCGCGGCCGAGATGGAGCGGGCCCGCGAGATCCTCGGCGTGCGGCAGGTGTTCCTCGGCTTCGTCGACTCCGGCCTGCCCGAGGGCGATCCGCTCCCGCCGCTGCCCGAGGGCTGCTTCGCCGTCGGCGACCTGGAGGAGCAGGGCAAGCTCGAGGCCCGGATCAAGCAGCTCGACGCGCTGCTGCGCACCGCCTACAGCGGCACCACGCCGAGCGGCGACGCCGTCGAGCAGGGCTGCGTCGTCACGGTCGACTACGGCGGCGGCGACCTCGAGACGTTCCTGTTCGGCAACCGCGAGAACGCCACCGAGGAGCAGGGCAAGATCACCGTCGCCGGCGAGCAGGTCGACGTCTACAGCCCCGAGTCGCCGCTCGGCCAGGCGATCACCGGCAAGAAGGCCGGCGAGAGCGTCACCTTCGGCGAACGCGGCATCTCGGTGACGATCACCGAGGTGCGCCCCTTCGAGGGCTGACCGTCTAGCCCGGCGAGACGGCGTAGCCGGCGGCGGCCAGGCGCTGCAGCACGTCGTCGCCGTGGTCGCGGCTGCGGGTCTCGAGCTGCAGCTCGACCTGGACCTCGTCGAGGTGCAGGCCGCGCCCGGTGCGCGAGTGCTCGACGTCCATGACGTTGGCGCCGCTGCGCCCGAGGACGCCGAGGAGCCGGGCGAGCTCGCCCGGCCGGTCGGGGATGCGCACGCGCAGCGACAGGAACCGGCCGGCGCTGATGAGGCCGTGCCGCACCACCTTGGCGAGCAGCAGCGGGTCGATGTTGCCGCCGGAGACCACGAGCGCCACGGGCGGCTCGAAGGCCTCCGGCGCCTCCATGACGGCGGCGACGGCGGCCGCCCCGGCCGGCTCGACGACGAGCTTGGCCCGCTCGAGCAGGTGGACGATCGCGCGGGACAGGGCGTCGTCGTCGACCGTGACGACGTCGTCCACCACCTCACGGACGTGGGCGAAGGTGACCTCGCCCGGCTTGCCGATGGCGATGCCGTCGGCGACGGTCGTCATCCGCTCGAGCGCCACCGGCCGGCCCTGCTGCAGCGACGCCGGCCAGGCCGCGGCGCCGGCCGCCTGCGCCGCGACGACGCGCACGTCCGGCCGGGCGTCCTTGACCGCGACGCCCACGCCGGCGACGAGCCCGCCGCCGCCGGTGCACACCACGACGGTGCGGACGTCCGGCACCTGCTCGAGCAGCTCGAGCCCCACGGTGCCCTGGCCGGCGATGACGTCGTCGTGGTCGAAGGGGTGCACGAAGACCGCGCCGGTGCGCTCGGCGTGCGCGAGCGCCTCGACGAGCGCCTCGTCGACGGTGGTGCCGACGGTGCGGATCTCGGCGCCGTACGCGCGGGTGGCGGCGACCTTGGGGATCGGCGCGCCC
>DATMJH010000485.1:0-15542 GCA_035554015.1 Mycobacteriales bacterium | reverse complement strand
GCCGAGGGCGGCTGGGCAGGAGCGAACCTGTCGCGGCACCGCGCGCGGGCGCTGCTCGCCGAGCGCCCGCTGGCGGTCACCGGCGACTGCCCGGCCCGGTACGAGCCGGTCCGCTGACCCCGGTCGCACGACGCCTGGGTGCCCGATCTCGACGAGCGGCAGGCCAGGGTCGAGCCCGCACGTCGCCGTCACTGATCGTCGCCCAGGCCAGCACCCCGCCGAGCACGAGCAGGGCCGCACACACCACCATCCCGGTGCGGAAGCCGTCGGTGAACGTCCCGGCGTCGGTGTAGTCGGCGCCGGTGAGGCCCGCGACGACGGGGAGCACGGCGACGGCCAGCAGCGACGCCGTCCGGGCGACGGCGTTGTTGACGCCGGACGCGACGCCGGCGTGGCGCTGCTCCGCAGCCGCGAGCACCGTCGCCGTCAGAGGTGCGACCACGACGCCCAGCCCGACGCCGAGCACGGCGACGGCCGGCAGCACGTCGAGCAGGTAGCTCGCGCCCTGGCCGACGCGCAGCAGCAGCACGGCGCCGACGCCGCACAGCAGCGGGCCGGCGGCCATGAACCTGCGTGGGCCGTGCCGCTCGCTCAGCGCACCGAACCGCGGCGACAGCAGCAGCATCGCCACGACGACCGGCAGCTGCGACAGGCCCGCAGCCAGCGGCGAGTACCCCGACGAGACCTGCAGGTGCACGACGAGCAGGAAGAAGACGCCGCCCAGCGCGGCGTAGACGGCGAAGGTCACCAGGTTCGCCGCCGAGAACTGCCGCGACCGGAACACCTCGAGCGGGAGCATCGGCGCTCGGGTCCGCCCCTCCACGACGACGAACGCGACCAGCGCGAGCACACCGGCGGCCAGGGACAGCACCACCGGCCCGGACGCGCCGGCCTCGCCGAGCCCCACCAGCCCGTAGGTGAGGGCGCCCAGCCCGATCGCGCCCACGAGGGCGCCGGGCACGTCGAGCGTGCGCGCGGCCTGCGGATCGACGGACTCGGGCACGTGCCGCAGCGACATCCACACCACCGCGGCGCACAGCGGCGGGTTGAGCAGGAACACCAGGCGCCAGGAGATCTCGATGAGCAGCCCGCCGACGAGCGGTCCGGCGATGCCGGCCAGCCCGCCGAGGGCCGACCACGCGCCGATCGCCCTGGCACGGTCGCGCTCGTCGAACGTCGACGAGATGAGGGCGAGGCTGCCGGGTGTCAGCAGCGCCCCGCCGACGCCCTGCAGCACGCGCGCTGCGACGAGCAGCTCGACGTCCGGCGCCAGTCCGCACAGCAGGCTCGCCAGCCCGAACCAGACGATGCCGACCAGGAACACGCGCCGGCGTCCGAAGCGGTCGCCGAGCGAGCCGCCGAGCAGGAGGAACGCGGCGAGCGTCAGGGTGTACCCGTTCACCGTCCACTGCAGGCCGGCGAAGTCGGCGTCCAGGTCCTCCCCGATCGCCGGCAAGGCGACGTTGACGACGGTCGCGTCGAGGAAGGCGATGGCGCTGCCGAGGACGGCGGCCGCGAGCACCCAGCGGCCGCGCGCCTCACCGAAGCGCACGCTGTCGCGGGTGAGGTCGGACATGCCGCACCTTCCCGATGCGCTGCTGGAGAACAGGTGACCGGCGGTCCGGTGGTCTTGCCCGCTCCGGACGCCGGACGCATCATCCGCCTGGTCGCGCCGGCGCGCCGAGCCCGACGAACGAGCGCCGCCGGCCCGCATGTCGCCACCGAGCCGCTGACCCTCCCGGACACTGGACGGGTGCGCCGTCTCCTGCTGGCCGTCTGCCTCCTCCTGGTCCTTCCCGGCACCGCCGCGGCCGGCGCCGCCGACGACGGCGCACTGACCGTCCGGCTCGCGGACGGCACGCGGCTGGTCGTCGAGCCGGAGCCGTTCCGTCTTCGCGTCGTCGGCGCCGCTGGTGCCGACGACGTCGCCACCGTCGCCGGCATCGAGGGGGCGCCGGTGCGCGTCCCCGGCCTCGACGGTCCGCAGCCGGTCGAGCCGCTCGGCGCCGCGGGCGCGTTCCCGGCGGTCGGCTTCGTGGTCGGCGCCGACCCGGAGGTGTCGTACCCACTGCCGCTCTACACCGGCAACCGGCTGTTCGGCGCCGAGGTCGGCGTGGTCGTCGGCCTCGTCGAGGTGGTCGGGGTGGCCGAGCGGCCGGACGGCGTCGACCTCGAGGTCCGCACCGACGCGCCGGCGGCCGGGCCGGCGACGGTGCGGGTCCGGCGGCTGCCCGGCGGCGGCGCGCGGGTGCACGTCGAGCCGCCGGACGGCGTCGAGCCGGTGTCGTCGGTGGTGTCGCTCGCCAGCCCCGAGGGCGAGGGCCTGTACGGCCTCGGTGCGCGCAAGGACTCCTTCGACCAGCGCGGCCTGCTGCGCAACGTCTGGACCGAGCAGCAGAACGCCGGCGACGAGCGGGCCGAGCCGCTCACCTGCGCGGGCCCCTCCGGGACGACCGGCTGCGACTACACCTTCCCCAACGGCGCGCAGGCCGCGTACTTCGTGCAGCCGTCGCTGCACGGCAGCCGGGGCTGGACGGCGTGGACACCGCAGACCGAGCTGTCGCGGCTCGACCTCGCGGCCTCGCGCGGCGACGTCGTGCGCTGGGCGGTCGCGGCGCCGTCGCTCGACCTGCGGCTGGCCGGCGGTGGGCTCGAGCGGTCCGCGGCGGCGCACACCGCCGACGTCGGCCGGGCGCCGGCGCCGCCGGCCTGGGTGTACGAGCCGTGGGTCGACGTCATCAACGAGGGGGAGGGCGAGGCGGCGCCGAACGGCGGCGGGTTCAGCGGCGGTCAGCGGGTGCGCGACGACCTGCTGGCCGTCGTCGAGGGGTCCCGCCGCAAGGGCATCCCGGTCGGCGTGCTCGGCGTCGAGGGCTGGCACGTCGTCCCCGACGGTGAGCGGCTGTTCGCCGACCTGCGTGCGCAGGGCTACCGGCTCTCGGCGTACTGGAACCCCTTCCACTCCCCCGGTAACCCCAGCTTCGACGAGGCGGCCTCGCGCGATCTGTTCATCGAGGACCCGACGGGCCAGCCCTACCCCTTCGTCAACAACCGCGGCGCGCTGACCTACGCGATCGACTGGACCAAGGACGGTGCGCAGCAGTGGTGGGACGAGCAGCTCACCCGCTCCATGTCGCTCGGGTTCGAGGGCTGGATGCACGACTTCGGCGAGTTCGTCACCGAGGGGATGCGCTTCGCCGACGGCACACCACCCGAGACCATGCACAACCGCTATCCCGTGCTGATGCACGAGGCGGCGCGCACGGCGGCCGACCGGTACGCCGCCGCGAGCCCCGGCTTCGAGCCGTTCTTCTACGTCCGCAGCGGGTTCGACGGCGTCCAGCGCTCCACCGGGTCGGTGTTCCCGGGCGACGAGACCACCGACTGGGCGCAGAGCAGCGGGCTGCCCAGCGTCGTGCCGGCGATGCTCAACCTCGCGATGGGCGGGATGCCGACGTTCACCACCGACGTCGGCGGCTACTTCGACTTCGTCGCGCCGCGCACGACGCCGGAGCTGCTCGCCCGGTGGGGCCAGCTCGCCGCGCTGACGCCGGTGATGCGGGTGCACAACAGCACGCAGAAGACCTCGCTCTACCCGCACGACCTGGAGGGCGACGAGCTCGACGCCTACCGCCGGTACTCGCTGCTCAAGCAGCGGCTGGCGCCGCTGGTCGACCGGCTGACGCGCGAGGGCGAGCGCACCGGCGCGATCGGCCCGGTGCGGCCGCTGGTGCTCGACGACCCGGCGGCGGTCTCCGTCGACGACCAGTGGCTGCTCGGCGCCGACCTGCTCGTCGCGCCGGTGCTGGAGCCGGGCGCGACGACGCGGTCGGTCCACCTGCCCGCCGGCTCGTCGTGGCAGCCGGTGCGGGTGGCGGACGACGGCGCGCTGGTCGGTGCCGGCGCTCCGCTCGACGGCGGGCAGCGGGTCGAGGTGCCGGTGACGATCGCCGACATCCCGCTGTTCACGCGGCTGCCCGCCGACGCGGCGGCCGGCGGTGCTCCGGGGCAGGCCGACAGCACGCTGCCCGCGACCGGCGGCGCCCCGGTCGTGCTCGCGGCGGCACTGCTGCTCGCCGGTGCCGTCGGGCGCGCGGTGTCCCACCCCCGGTGAATCACCGGGACGGCCGGGCGAGGGCGTCGGCGTCCGCGGCCTGCGCGGCCTCGACGGCGGCGTCGGTGTCGGTGGCCGCCAGCAGCAGGCCGCCGCTGACGAACAGCGCCAGCAGGCTGAGCAGGGCGCCGCGGTACGAGCCGGTGACGTCCAGGACGACGGCGAACACGAGCGTGCCGACCCACGCGGTACCGCGCTCGGCCAGCTCGTAGAAGCCGAAGAACGAGGACTGCCGCTCGTCCGGCACCATCGAGCTGAACATCGACCGGGCCACCGACTGCGAGCCGCCGAGCACCAGGGCGATGACGACGCCCATCACATAGGCCTGTGCCTGGTTCTGCAGCGCCACCACGGCGAACAGCACGACACCGACCCAGAGCACGAGCGTGCCGAGCAGCACCGGCTTGCCGCCGAAGCGCACAGCGAGCCGCCCGCAACCGGCCGCACCGGCGATCGCCACCACCTGGATGAGCAGGATCAGCTGCAGCAGGAACGGTGTCGCGTCCTCGGCGTCCTGCCCCTGCGCCACGAACAGCTCCTGCGTGAGCACGACCGCCGAGAGCGCCACCACCGCCTGGATCGCGTCGTTGAACAGCAGGAAGGCGAGGAGGAAGCGCAGCGTGCCGGGCAGCCGGCGCAGCGCGGTGAGCGACCCGCGCAGCTGGCGCAGCGAGCCGCGCACCTCGGCCGCCAGCGGCTCGTGCCAGGCGGTCGGGTCCGGGGCGCCGGGCAGCAGCCGGGCAGCATCGAGCCGGCGGACGGCGACGAGGCCGACCGCCAGCCACCACAGCCCGGACGCCGCCACGGCCAGCCGCACGGCCGCCTCGCGGTCGACGCCGAGCGGCTCCGCCGCGGCCAGGACCGCGAGCGAGAGGGCGAGCATGAACGCGCCACCGGCGTAGCCGAACGCGAAGCCGCGCGCCGACACGCGGTGCCGGTCGCCGGGCTCGGCGACGTCGGCCAGGTGCGCGTTGTAGACCAGGATCGCCGCGCCGTACGCGACGTTGGCGACGACGAACGCCGAGAGCCCGGCCAGCGGCCCGGGGGCGGCGGCCAGCACCAGCGTGGCCAGCGCGCCGGTCCACGTGCTCGCCACGAGCACCCGGCGCTTGGCGGCCGGCCGGTCGGCCAGCGCGCCGAGCAGCGGCAGCGCCAGCACCTGCAGCATCACCGACAGGCTCACCGCGTAGGCGAACACCGACCCGGCGCGCGGCGTCAGCCACAGCACCGACAGCCGGTCGTCGGGGCCGGCTGCCGCCTCGGCGAGGGCGGTGAGGTAGGGGCCGCCCACCGCCGTCACCACCGTCGTGACGAACGCGGAGTTCGCGACGTCGTAGAGGGTGAACCCGGAGACCGCACGGCGGCGCGCGGCCGCGACGTCGGGCGGGCCGGCGGCGGGCTCGGGGACGGTCACGGGAGAAGTGTGCGGTGCCGGTGACGCGGCGCACCTGAGCAGGACTACGCAGCGGGCAGGAGATCGGGCAGCGGAGGCACGCGGCGCCCGGACGACTCCGTCCTCCGATGCCGATCCACGAGGAGACCGTGCCGGGGCCCTCGAGGTCAGGCCAGCAGGTCGTCGAGCGGCGCGCGCCCGAGCACGGCGAGCCGTTGCGTCGCCCGGGTCAGCGCCACGTACAGGCTGCGCAGGCCGGCCCGCTCGCTGCGCGCCTCACCGACGACGGCGTGCGGGTCCAGCACGACGCACGCGTCGTACTCCAGGCCCTTGACCGACCACGGGTCGACGACCGACAGCCGCGGCACGTCCTCGAGCAGCGCGCCGAGGGCCTGCGTCGTGTCGGCGACGAGCCCGTGCGGCGCGACGACCCCGACCGTCCCGCCGACCGCGTCGAGCAGGTCCTGCACCACCGGCTCCACCATCGCGACCGGATCGCCGACGGCCAGCAGCGGCGGCACGCCGGTCTCGCGGACGGCCGCCGGCGGCGTCGCGGCCGGCTCGAGCCGCGTCAGCAGACGAGCGGCGAGTGCGGCGATCTCGGTGCTGGTGCGGTAGTTCGTCGTCAGCTCGACGCTGCGCACCCGCGTCCGGCCGAGGGTCTCCTCCAGCGCCGCCTGCACCTCCGCGACGTCCGGCCAGGCCGACTGCACCCAGTCGCCGACGACGGTCCACGTCGCGCCGCGGCCACGCCGGCTCAGCATGCGCCACTGCATCGGCGTGACGTCCTGCGCCTCGTCGACGACGACGTGCGCGAACGTGCGGTACTCCCGCTCGTCGGCGAGGCTGCGGCGCGCCGCCCTGGTGCGGTCGGCGAAGGTCGTGACCTCGGCCGTGCGGGCGAGCTCGTCGAGGTCGGCGGCCTCGTCCCACTCGTCGGGCTCGTCCTCGACCGGCGGGACGCCGAGCAGCTCGGCGAGCTCGTCCCAGATCGCGGCGTCGCCGGGCGACAGGTGCGCCGGGCCGCGAGCCCACGTCGTCTCCAGCGCGAGGAGCTCGGCGTCGTCCAGCAGGTCGCCGGCCAGCTCGCGCAGCGGCACGTCGCCCCGGCGCAGGCCGGTCATGACGTCAGCGGGCAGCAGCACCGGCCAGGTGGCGTCGAGCCACGCGCGGAAGCGGTCGTCGCCCCTGAGCCAGCTCTCGAAGTCGGTGCGGCCGTCGACCGGCCCCTCGGACTCACTGCGGGTGCCGCCCGGACGGCGGTCCCAGGCGCGCCACGCGAGCTCGAGCGCGGCGGCGGCGAACGCCGCCCGGCCGCCGTTGTGGCTGCGCGCCGACCGGCCGATCTGCGCCCGGCGCCGGGCCAGGTCGCCGCCGCGCACGGTGACCGTGGTGCCCCAGCGGCCGACCTCGAGGTCGGCCACCCGGCGTGGCCCCGCCAGGTGCCTCACGACACGGCGCAGCACCGTCGCCATCCGCGCGGAGCCCTTCGCCACGGCGGCCGCCGGCGGGTCCCACGCGTCGACCGTCCAGCCCCGCGGCAGGTCGGGCAGCGTGCCGAGCGACGCCAGCCGCACGCTCGTCTCGCCGAGCGCGGGCAGCACCGCGGAGATGTAGTCGACGAACACCGGCGACGGCCCGACGACGAGCACGCCCCGCCGCTCGTACCACTCGCGCCGGGCGTACATCAGGTAGGCCACGCGGTGCAGCGCCACCGCGGTCTTGCCGGTGCCCGGCCCGCCGGTGACCACGAGCGCGCCGTCGTCGTCGGCGACGGTGCCCTCCAGTCGGTCGGCGGCGTCGACGTCGAGCAGCTCGTCGTCGACGCCGACGACCCGCGGACCGCGGGTGCTCACCGTCCGCCGGCGGACGACCCCGCGCGGGTCGGCGGCGGTCGCCCGGTAGAACGGCGCGGCGGCCGGCGCGCGCCAGTCGACGACGATCGGCTCCTGCCGCTCGGTGCGCAGCCCCAGCCGGCCGAGGTGGTGGACGGTGCCGTCGGCGTGGTCGAGCCGGCCGAAGACCAGGCCCTCACCGGCGGAGTCGAGGTCGGCGCGGCGCAGGGACGCCGCGAGCGCGGCGACGTCCCGCTCGTACACCGCCTGCGGCGTGCCGGCGGACGGGCGCAGCGACTCCCGCTCGCGCAGCGCAGCCTCCGCCCGCAGCTGCTCCAGCCGCGCGTGCGCGCGGTCGACGACGGCCTGCTCGCGGGCGAGCTCGGCGGCGAGCTCCCTGCTCACGGTCGTCGTGGGGGGCGGCTCCGGCACCCGGACAGTCTGCCGGTACGGCGGATCCGGCCTCGGCGACAGCCCGGTCGAGGTCCCGAGGTCGGCGCTCGCGTCGCCGGCGTGCCCGCAGCCAGTCGACGCCCGGGTGCCCCGTAGGTTCGCAGGCCCGATCTCCCGAGGAGTGCTCTGTGCCCACCCTGGACCGTGACGGCGACGTCTTCGTGCTCGACCTCGGCGGCGACGAGAACCGGTTCCGTCCCGACTGGGTCGCCTCGGTCGCCGCAGCGCTGGAGGAGGTCGCCGGCGGCGACGGGCCCCGCGCGCTGGTGACCCGGGCGCAGGGCAAGTTCTGGTCGAACGGGCTCGACCTGGACTGGATGGGCGCGAACCCGGAGGCGTCGCCGTCGTTCGTCGACGACGTCCACGCCCTGTTCGCGCGGGTGCTCAGCCTGCCGGTGCCGACGGTCGCCGCCTGCCAGGGCCACGTCTTCGCCGCCGGGGCGATGCTGGCGCTGGCGCACGACGAGCGCGTCATGCGGGCCGACCGCGGCTACGTCTGCCTGCCCGAGGTCGACCTCGGGATCCCGTTCACGCCTGCGATGGGGGCGCTCATCCAGGCCCGGCTGTCGCACCGGACCGCCCACGAGGCGATGACGACCGGCCGGCGCTACGGCGGGCTCGACGCGCAGGCTGCGGGCATCGTCGACGCAGCGGTCGGCGAGGACGCCGTGCTCGACACGGCGCTGGCGCGCGCCCGGGAGCTGGCACCGAAGGCCGGCCCGGCGCTCGGCGCCATCAAGGAGGGCATGTACCCGCACGCACTGCAGCTGCTGCGGACCCGCTCCGGCTGAGACCTTTCCCTGACGTCAGGACACCGGAGCAGGTGCAGGCTCAGATCTCCTGACGTCCAGCGGCCGTGGCCTGGCCGACGACGTCGGGCGCACCCATCCGTGCGGCGTCGGCGGTCTCGTCGTCGGGCTGCTCCTGCGCCTCGAGCTCGGCGGCGACCCGGGCCAGGTAGTGCTCGACCTCGACGGCCTCGTGCGCGGCGTCCCAGCCCAGCAGGGGGGCCATGAGCGACGCGACGACGGGCGCCGCCGCCACGCCGCGGTCCCACGACTCGATCGAGACGTGCGTGCGGCGGGTGAGCACGTCGTCGAGGTGGCGGGCGCCCTCGGCGGCGACGGCGTAGACGACCTCGACCCTCAGGTAGTCGTCGGCACCCGGCAGCGGCTCGGCCAGTGTCGGGTCAGCTGCGAGCAGCGCCAGCACCTCGTGCACGAGCGTGCCGTACCGGCGCAGCAGGTGCTCGATGCGTGCGCGGTGCAGCCCGCTGCGCTCGGCGAGCACCCTGCGCTGGTTCCACAGCGCGGTGAAGCCCTCGGCACCCAGCAGCGGCACGTGCTCGGTGACCGACTCGGGCACCTTCTGGTCGAGCGCGCGCACCGCCTCGTCGACGGCGTCCTTCGCCATCACGCGGTAGGTCGTGTACTTGCCGCCGGCGACGACGACGAGCCCGGGCACCGGGTGGGCGACCGTGTGCTCGCGGGAGAGCTTGCTGGTCAGGTCGCTCTCGCCGCGCAGCAGCGGGCGCAGACCGGCGTAGACGCCCTCGACGTCCTCCTTGCGCAGCGGCTGCGCGAGCACCCGGTTGGCCTGCTCGAGCAGGTAGTCGACGTCGCGGGCGCTGACGGCGGGGTGCGACTTGTCCAGCTGCCAGTCGGTGTCGGTCGTGCCGACGATCCAGTGCCGGCCCCACGGGATGACGAACAGCACGCTCGTCGCGGTGCGCAGGATGAGCCCGGTCGAGCTCTGGATGCGGTCGCGCGGGATGACCAGGTGCACGCCCTTGGACGCGCGCACCTCGAACCGGCCGCGGGTGTCGGCGAGGGTCTGCGTGTCGTCGGTCCAGACGCCGGTGGCGTTGACCACCTGCCTGGCCCGCACCTCGACGTCGCGGCCGGCCTCGAGGTCGCGCACCACGGCGCCGGTGACGCGCTCCCCCTGGCGCAGCAGCCCCACGACGCGCGCGCGGTTGGCGCACAGCGCGCCGTAGGCAGACGCCGTCCGGGCGAGGAACATGGTGTGCCGCGCGTCGTCGACCTGCGCGTCCCAGTACTGCACCGCGCCGACGAGCGCGTCACGGCGCAACGCCGGCGCCTCGCGCAGCGCCTTGCGCCGCGACAGGTGGCGGTGCCGCGGCAGGCCACCGGTGCCCCGGCCGCTGACGGCGCCCGACGCGAGCGACATCGCGTCGTACAGCGCGATGCCCGCGCCGACGTAGCCGCGCTCCCAGCCGTGGTGCTGCAGCGGGTAGAGGAACGGCACCGGGCGCACCAGGTGCGGCGCGAGCCGCTGCAGGAGGAGCGACCGCTCGGCGAGCGCCTCGGCGACCAGCCGGAAGTCGAGCATCTCCAGGTAGCGCAGGCCGCCGTGGATGAGCTTGCTGCTGCGGCTGCTGGTGCCGCTGGCCCAGTCGCGCGCCTCGACCAGCCCGGTGCGCAGGCCGCGGGTGACGGCGTCGAGGGCCGCCCCGGCGCCGACGACGCCGCCGCCGACGACGAGCACGTCGAGCTCGCCGAAGGCCAGCTGGGCCAGCGCCTTCTCGCGCTCGGCCGGCGACAGCGCTGCGGGGACGACCACGCGCGCCAGGCTACGGGGGTCAGGGGGAGGTGGCGGACTCGACCAGCTGCTCGATGGCGGCGTCGCTGACCGGCTCGTCGTGCTCGAGCCGGCGGCTGACCTCGACCATCACCTCGCGCTCGACGACCTTGACGCGCTCGCGCAACTGCTCGGCGTCGCCGTGCCGCACCGGGCCGTACTCCTCGCCCAGCGTGCGCTCGTAGGCGTCCAGCCGCAGCCAGCCGTCCCAGGTGGTGTACGGCACGCCGCGCTGCTCGAGCAGCGCGACGACGGCCCCGGGGTCGGGCTCGGCGGCCACCGGCAGGGTGTCGAGGTCCTCGAGCAGGCTGCCGACGGTCTCGATGGCGTCGCCCTTGGTGTGGCCGATGAGCCCGACCGGCCCGCGCTTGACCCAGCCGTTGGCGTACAGGCCGGGCACCGGCACGCCCCCCGGCGCGTCGAGCAGCCGGCCCCTGTCGTGCGGGAAGGTGTGCAGCCGCTCGTCCCACGGCAGCCCCGGCAGCGGGGTGCTGCGGTAGCCGACGCAGCGGTAGACCGCCTGCACCGGCCAGTCCCTCGTGACGCCGGTGCCCTTCACGTTCCCGTCGCCGGTGAGCTCGGTGCGCTCGGTGCGGAAGCCCTCGACGCACTCGGTGCCGAGCACCTCGACCGGGCTCTCGAAGAAGTGCAGCCACAGCTTGCGCGGGCGCTGGCCGACCGGGGTGTCGCTGTCCTGGTACTCGGAGGTGCGCATCGCGTAGCGCTCGAGCTCACGGACGACGAGCTTGGTCTGGTTGTCGCTGTTGATGGCGGCCACCGAGCCGTCGTCGTACTCGATGTCCTCGGGATCGACGAGCACCTCGACGTTCGGCGAGTGGTCGAGCTCGCGCAGCTCGAGCGGGGTGAACTTCGCCTGCGCCGGGCCGCGGCGGGCGAACACGTGCACCTCGCGGATCTTCGAGCTGCTGAGCCCCTCGTACACGTTGGCCGGGATCTCGGTGTACAGCAGCTCGTCCGCCGTCTTGGCCAGGATCCGGGCGACGTCGAGCGCCACGTTGCCGGCACCGACGACGGCGACCGACTCGGCCTCCAGCGGCCAGCTCCGCTCGACCTCGGGGTGGCCGTCGAACCAGGAGACGAAGTCCGCCCCGCCGTAGCTGCCCGGCAGGTCGATGCCGGGGATGTCCAGCGCCCGGTCCTTCTCGGCCCCCGTGGTGAAGATCACAGCGTCGTAGTGCCGCCGGAGGTCCTCGATCGACAGGTCACGACCGAACTCGATGTTGCCGAGCAGCCGGATCTGCGGCTTGCTCAGGACCTGGTGCAGCGCCTTGACGATGCCCTTGATGCGCGGGTGGTCCGGGGCCACCCCGTACCGGATGAGACCGAACGGCGCGGGGTGGCGCTCGTACAGGTCGATGGAGACGTCCGTACCGCTCTTGACCAGCACGTCTGCCGCGTAGATGCCCGCCGGCCCGGCGCCGACGACGGCCACCCGCAGCGGCCGCTGGGCGGCCCCGCGGGCGCCCGTGCCGCCGGTCTCGACCGCCTGCTCTGCCACGCCGTCCTCCTCCTGCGCCGGCGCCTCCGGCACCGGACCGCACTGCCCGTCTGCGCGCACAACGCTCCGGTGGGCGCGCGGCATCCCCTCTGGTGTACCAGCCGCTGCGCCGGACGGCTCGTCGGTCCGAGCCGCCGCCCCACCTCGGGCGCGCAGCGAGGTCACGGACAGGTAACGTGCCGGCCGTGCCGCTCGCCCTCGTCGGCCGCCCGCGAGGGCGCCACGCCAAGCCACCGCGCACCGGTCAGCCGGTGCTGGCGGGCGTGCTGGCGGTGAGCCTCGGCGGCGGCACGACGGCGCTCGCGGCCGGCTCGGCGTCGGCCTCCGAGGGGCACGCGGAGACCGTGGTGACGACGAGCGCGACGGCGGCCCCGGAGACCGGCCTGGCGGACCTGAGCCTGGCCGGGCGCGACCTCGCCAGCGCCTCGCGCACCCGCTCGGCGCGGGCACCGGCGCCGGCGCCCCCGCCGGCTCCGCCGCCCCCACCCGTGCTGCCCGGCTGCGAGGGCGAGCCGGAGAACGGCTACGCCAACGGCCGCATCCCCTCGTCGGCGCTGTGCGCCCTGCCCGGACACGACGGCCACCGGCTGCGCGCCGACGCGGCCCGTGCTCTCGTGCGGCTGGGCGAGGCGTACCGCGCCGACACCGGCCGGCCGCTGTGCATCACCGACACCTACCGCAGCTACGAGGCGCAGCAGCGGCTGCGCTGGCAGAAGGGCCGGCTGGCGGCCCATCCCGGTCGGTCGAACCACGGCACCGGCATCGCCGTCGACTTCTGCGGCGGCGTCGAGTCGTTCGGGACCAGGGCGCACCGCTGGATGCAGGCCCGCGCCGGCGAGTTCGGCTGGGTGCACCCGACGTGGGCCCGCGCCGGCGGCCGCAAGCCCGAGCCGTGGCACTGGGAGTACCGCGGCTGAGGCCGTCCGCGTGGCGCGGGACACTGTTCGCTGCCGCGCAGCCGGGAACGCTCCTGGCGTGCACCGGAGGCCTGTGCGTGCACTCGAGGAGGTAGCGCATGCACCGCGACCACGACGGACCAGGCGACGACCGGCACCGCGTCGTCGTCATCGGGTCGGGCTTCGGCGGGCTGTTCGCGACCAAGAAGCTTCGTCCGTCGCTGCTCGACCGCCTCGCGCGACGCGAGCCGGTCGACGTCACGCTCATCGACCGCACGCCGACGCACCTGTTCCAGCCGCTGCTCTACCAGGTGGCCACCGGCATCCTGTCGCCCGGCGAGATCGCGCCGTCGACCCGCGAGATCCTGCGCCGGCAGAAGAACGTGCACCCGATCCTCGGCGAGGTCACCTCGATCGACCTGGCGAACCGCACCGTCACCTCGAGCGTCCTCGAGAAGCAGACGGTGACGCCGTACGACAGCCTCATCGTCGCGGCCGGCGCAGGCCAGTCGTACTTCGGCAACGACCACTTCGCGCGGTACGCGCCCGGCATGAAGAGCATCGACGACGCGCTGGAGCTGCGCGGCCGCATCTTCGGCGCGTTCGAGATGGCCGAGCTCGAGGACGACCCGGCGGCGCAGGACGCGTGGCTCACGTTCGTCGTCGTGGGTGCCGGGCCGACCGGCGTCGAGATGGCCGGCCAGATCGTCGAGCTGTCGCGGCGGGCGCTCAGGGGCAACTTCCGGCACATCCGGCCCGAGTACGTGCGGGTCATCCTGCTCGACGCCGCACCCGCGGTGCTCGGCGCGTTCGGCGAGCCGCTGTCGGGCAAGGCGACGCGGAAGCTGCGCGAGATCGGCGTCGAGGTCCGCTTGAACGAGAAGGTCGTCGGCGTCGACGCCACCGGCATCGAGGTCGAGGCGAGAGACGGCGCGCGCACCTACCTGCCGTCGATCGTGAAGATCTGGGCGGCCGGCGTCTCGGCGTCCCCGCTCGCGGCGATGCTCGCCGAGCAGAGCGGCGCGCAGCTCGACCGGGCCGGCCGCATCCAGGTGGGTGACGACCTCACGGTGCCCGGGCACCCCGAGGTGTTCGTCGTCGGAGACATGAGCGGCCGGCCGCTGCCCGGCGTCGCGCAGGTCGCCATCCAGGGCGGCAAGTACGCGGCGAAGCAGATCGCGCTCGACGCCCGCGGGTCGGCCCGCAGCCCGAAGCCGTTCCGCTACTTCGACAAGGGCAGCATGGCGACCATCTCGCGGTTCAGCGCGGTCGCGACCATCGGCCGGGTCAAGCTGATCGGGTTCGTCGCCTGGCTGATGTGGCTGGCGGTGCACCTGGTGTACCTCATCGGCTTCAAGAACCGCGTCACGACGCTGCTGCACTGGCTGGTCAGCTTCGTCGGCCGGGGCCGCGCCGAGCGCGTGTTCACGCTGCAGCAGACGTTCGGGCGGCTCGCGCTGTCCGACGACGAGGGCAGGTCACCGACGCCCGACGGCCGGCTCGCGCACCGCGCCGGCATCGACATGTCGCGGCTGACGTCGATCACCGCGCCCGGTGACGTCGCGCACCACTCCGGGCCGCGGACGGACGCCGTCGAGCAGCCGGCGCGAGCCGAGCAGGACACCCGCACCGGCTGACGACGTGCTCGTAGGGCAGGCTCGCCGCCCATGACCGAGCCGCACGACGTCCGCGACGAGGACGCCTTCGACGTCGACTCCGTGCACGCCTGGCTGCGGGCGCAGGTGGCGGACGTGCCCGAGGCGCCGCCCCAGGTGCGGCAGTTCGGCGGCGGCGCCTCGAACCTCACCTATCTGCTGCGCTACCCCGACCGCGACTGGGTGCTGCGCCGGCCGCCGACCGGGCAGAAGGCCGCCAGCGCGCACGACATGGTGCGCGAGCACCGGGTGCAGTCGGCACTGGCGCCGCACTACCGCTACGTGCCGCGGATGGTCGCGCTCTGCACGGACCCGGCAGTGATCGGCTCGGACTTCTACGTCATGGAGCGGGTCGAGGGGACGATCCTGCGCGGACGGCTGCCGGAGGGCATGGCGCTCACCGCCGAGCAGGCGCACGACCTGGGCACGCGCGCGTTCGACGCGCTGCTGGAGCTGCACGCGGTCGACGTCGAGGCGGCCGGGCTGGCGGACCTCGGCAAGGGCCGCGGCTACGTCGGCCGGCAGGTGTCCGGCTGGTCGGAGCGGTTCCGCCGAGCCCGCACCGACGACGTCCCGGACTGCGAGGCCGTCATGGCGTGGCTCGCGGAGCGGCAGCCCGACGACGTCGCGACCGTGCTGGTGCACAACGACTTCCGGCTCGACAACCTGGTGCTCTCGGACGACCTGCGCGTGGTCGGCGTGCTCGACTGGGAGATGGCGACGCTCGGCGACCCGCTCATGGACCTCGGCGGCGCGCTCGCCTACTGGGTGCAGGCCGACGACGACGAGCTGTTCCGGCTGTCGAAGCGCCAGCCGAGCGACCTGCCCGGCATGCCGACCCGGGCCGAGATCGTGCAGCGCTACAGCGAGCGCACCGGTGTGGCCGTCGGCGACTGGACGTTCTACGAGGTCTTCGGCCTGTTCCGGCTGGCGGTGATCGTGCAGCAGATCTGGTACCGCTACCGCGCCGGGCAGACGACCAACCCGGCGTTCGAGCACTTCGGCGCGTTCGTCGGCGTGCTCGAGGACCGCTGCCGGCGCGTGGCGGGGATCGCCTAGTGCCCGACGTCCTGCTC
>DATMJH010000484.1:0-6587 GCA_035554015.1 Mycobacteriales bacterium | reverse complement strand
AACCACCGCTGGTACTCCGCGAGCGGCACCCGTGCGACCGCGGCGCGCAGCTGGTCCTCGGTGAGCCACTCGACGTCGTGCCCGCCCGCGGCGATGAGCGTGTGCACCAACTCGTCCCCGTCCTCGGGGAAGGAGCCGCAGTCGTAGCCGGCGTCGCGCAGCGCGCGCAGCAGCCGCACCGCGGACGCCGGCGTGTCCAGCCCCACGGCGTTGCCCACCCGTGAGTGCTTCGTCGGGTACGACGAGAGCACGAGCGCCAGCTTCTTCTCGGCGTTCGGCAGGTGCCGCAGCCGCGCGTGCGCGACCGCGGTGCCGGCGACCCGCTTCGCGCGCTCGGCGTCGGCGACGTAGACGTGCAGCCCGTCCGCGGTCGTCTCCTTGAACGAGAACGGCGCGCCGATGAGCCGGCCGTCGAACTCCGGGATCGCCACCTGCATCGCCGCGTCGATCGGTGCGAGACCCGCGTCGGACGCCGCCCACTCCGCGCGCGACGACGTCACGCACAGCCCCTGCAGCACCGGCACGTCGAGCCGGGTCAGCGCGGTGGCGTCCCAGCCCTCGGCGTCGTTCGCGTTCGAGCCGCCGGACGCGAGCACGGTGACGACGAGCGCGTCGACCCGGCCCGCCAGCAGCTCGTCGACGACGGGCAGGTCGCCGTCGGCACCCGGCCGCAGCGACGCGGCGTACACCGGCAGTGCGTTCGCGCCGGCCGCCTCGACGGCGTCGCACAGCACGTCGACGAAAGCGGTGTTGCCGGACAGCTCGTGCGCCCGGTAGTACACGACGCCCACCGTGGGCCGGCCCGGATCGACCGCACGTGAGCCGCGCACCCCGTGCAGCGGCAGTGGCTGCGGCGGCGCGAAGCCGTGCCCGGTGAGCAGCACCGTGTCTGACAGGAACGCCACGAGCTCGCGCAGGTTCGCGCTGCCGCCCTCCCGCAGGTAGGCCGCGGCGTCGGCGACCACCCCGGCCGGCACGGTCGACAGCGCGGTCAGCTCCGCGTCCACGCCCTCACCGCCGACGGCGACGACCGGCACGCGCCGCGCGGCGGCGTCGGCGAGCAGCGCGTCGAGCCCGTCCCAGGCGCGCCGGCCGCCGAGCAGGCGGACGACGACGACCCGGACGCCGTCGAGGTCGACGGCCTCGAGCCGCACCGGGTTGCCCAGCCGCAGCGGCAGGGCCGGCTCACTCACCGCCCGCGCGGCCAGCAGGTCGGTGTCGGCGGTGGACAGCAGCAGCAGGCTCACCCGCTCCATCCTGCCTGCTGCCGCGCCAGGCTCGCGCTGCCGCGTCGAGGGCGAAGGTGGACTGCCTACGGGCGGACCTCGCCGAGCACCCGACGGGTCTGCCGGGCCTGCGCCACCAGCCGCCCGTCCGGCGCCCAGACGTCGCTGTCGTCGACGCACCAGCCGTCGGCGGCCGTCCGGGTGCGGATCCGCACCAGCGTCCAGCCGGGCGCGGCTGGACCCGGCCCCAGCGTGACGGTCAGGTCGACCGTCGGCACCGGGACCGGCGCCGTCGCGATGCCGTAGAGCCCGGGAGCGAGCGCGTCGGCGAGCACGACGAGCGCCTCGGCGTCGACCGCGCGGTCCTCGTCACGCAAGCGCACCCACGCCAGCAGCTCGGCGGCCTCGCCGCCCACGAGCGGGCCGGGGCCGGCGCGCCGGATCTCGACGTGCTGCGCGAACGGGACGAGCGCGGTGGGGTCCACCACCTCGCACGACTGGGGCGGGCGGGCGGCCGGCGGCCGGACGCCGTCCCAGCGGGTGCCTCCCGGTCGCGGCCGGGCCAGCGTCACGGTGCTGGTGAGCACGGGCGCGCCGTCCGCGGCGGTGTCGACGCGCACGACGTCGGACGAGCCACCTGCGCGCAGCACAGTAGCTGCGAGCTCGAGCGGCCGGTCGCCGGCGGCGGCGAGGAACTGCGCGCTGACGACCTGCGGCTGCCGGTCGGCGCCGACCACCCCCCGGGCGGCACCGAGGGCGAGCGCGGCGAGCAGGCCGCCGTGCGGGCCGGACCAGCTCCACCACGTCCGGTCGAGCTGTGCCCGGGTGCGGCGGACGCCGTCGAGGACCGACAGCTCCTCCTGGCGGAGGGCGAGACCGAGGCCCGTCGTCGTCGCGGCGGTCACCGGGCGGCCGGCACGGCGAGGTCCGGGTGGTGCGCGCGACCGACGCGCAGGGCCGTGGCACCGGCCGCCACCGCCAGGGCGACCACGAGCAGCCAGCCGCGCTGTGCGCCCGCCAGCGCGTCGGCACCGCCGGGCAGGACCGCCAGCAGCAGCGCGACGCCGAGGGTCGCGCCCAGCTGCCGGGCCGCGCTGAAGGTCGCCGTGCCGGTCGCGAGCACCGCCGGTGGCAGCGTGGAGGACACCGCCGCGGACAGGTTGGTGATGGTGAGGCCGACGCCCACCCCGGTGAGGACCAGGCCCGGCAGCAGGGCGGTGGCGTAGGCCTGCTCCACCCCGACCCGCCACAGCCACCACAGCGTGCCGAGCGCGAACAGCGCCGTGCCGGCGGCGGCGACCTGCCCGCAGCCGTACCGGGCGCCGAGCCGGCCGCCGGGCAGCGCCGTCGCGGCGGCGAGCGCCGGTCCGGGCACGAGCAGCAGCCCGGCCTCGAGCGCGCTGAGGCCCCAGCCGCCGGTGAGCCACAGGACGTTGCCGAGCAGCATCGCACCGAAGGATGCGAAGAACGCGGTGCCCGCGAGGCAGGTGAGCGCGAACGTGCGGGTGCGCAGCAGCGGCAGCGGCAGGACGGGAACGAGCCGGCGCGGCGTGCGGGCGGCGCGCGCGGCCACGAGGGCGAGCAGCGCTGTCGCGGCGACCAGCCGCAGCAGCGTGGTGGCGCTCCCCCACCCGCGGTCCGGCGCCTCGACGAGGGCGAACGACAGCAGCGCGACGCCGGCGACCAGCAGCAGCGTCCCGGCGACGTCCGGGCGACGGCGCTCGTCCTCGTCGCGCGACTCCGGCAGCACCCGCAGGCCGACGACGAGGGCGGCGACGCCGACCGGTGCGTTGACCAGGAACACCCAGCGCCAGGACGCCTCGACCAGCAGCCCGCCGATCGGGGGGCCGAGAGCGGCCGCCACACCGCCGACCATCGACCACACCGCGATCGCCCGCGCCCGCCGTGCCGGCGGGAAGCTGTGCAGGAGCAGCGCCAGCGAGGTGCCGAGCAGCATCGCCGCACCGACGGACTGCAGCACGCGGAAGGCGACGAGCGAGCCGACGTCCCAGGCGGTGGCGCAGCCCAGTGACGCGACGACGAACAGCGACAGGCCGGTGAGGAACACCCGGCGCCGGCCGACCCGGTCGGCGACCCGGCCGGCCGGCGCGAGCAGCGCGGCGATGCCGATCGTGTAGGCGTTCAGCACCCAGGAGAGCCCGGTCGCGCCGGCGTCGAACGACACCCCGATCGCCGGGAAGGCGATGTTGACGATGAACAGGTCGAGACTGGCCAGGAACACCGCGGCGGACACGACCAGCAGGACCAGTCCTGTCCGCACCGGCCCCCCGGTGGCCGGGGCCGCCTGCGGCGCCTGCGTCGTCGTCGTCATGCCGGTCCCCTCGTCGTCGGTTCGGATGTCGAACCATAGCGCCGGAGGCTACACCGAGTCGGTTCGATGTGCGAACCTGGGGAGGTGACACGACTGGACGAGCTCCCCGGACGCCGCTGCTCCATCGCCGGCGCGCTCGACGTCGTCGGGGACCGCTGGGCGCTGCTCGTGGTCCGCGAGGTGTCGCTCGGCAACCACCGGTTCAGCGACATCCATCGCGGGACCGGCGCACCCAGGGAGCGGCTGTCGGCGCGGCTCGCCGCGCTCGTCGACGCCGGCGTGCTCGAGAAGCGGCCGTACAGCGACAGCCCGCCGCGCTCGGGCTACCACCTCACCGCGGCCGGTCGCGACCTGCTGCCGGTGCTGCAGGCGCTGCTGCAGTGGGGCGACCGGTGGGTCGCCGACACCCCGCCCGCGGAGCTGCACCACCACGGGCACCGCATCCGTGCGTCGTGGGTCTGCGCGCAGTGCGGCGAGCCGGCGACCGGCCACGACGTCCAGCGGGTCGTGCCGGGCCGGTAGGTCGGCATCCCGGCGAGGCCCGGGCGCGCACCGCGGCTCCTCGAGTCGTGGCGAGCAGGGCGCGTGCGACCGGCTCAGCCCTCGTCGGCGCCGGCGCCCTGCACCAGCGCGCGCAGGGCCGGCTCGAGCAGCCGCTCCAGGTCCTCCCGCGAGGCCGACGCGACCGGCTCGACGCCGAGCACGTGCCGCGACATCGACAGCCCCATGACGCAGGCGACGAGCAGGCCGGCACGCAGGTCGCCGTCGTCGCCGCCGATGGTGCGCGCCATCGCCGCCATGCGGTCGCACATCACCTCGTCCCGGACGATGCGCGTCGCCTCCGGGTGGGTGAGGCAGCTGCGCATCAGCGCCACCGCCGCCTCGCGGTCGGCGCCGGCGCCCTCGAAGCGCTCGAGCACGTCGCGCAGGGCGGCCACGGCGAGCTCGTCGCGCGGTGCGGTCACCGCGGTCGAGGTGTCCTCGGGCCAGCGCGCGGCCTCGGCGAACAGGCCCTCCTTGCTGCCGAAGTACTGCATGACCAGGGCGGGGTCGACACCGGCCGACGACGCCACCGCCCGGATGGTCGTGCGCTCGTAGCCGTCGGTCGCGAAGGCCTCGCGGGCCGCCTCGAGGATGGCCTGCTCGGTCCGGCGGCGGCGCTCGTCACGCGAGACGTGGGGCGACTCACGCGAAACGGGCACAGCACGACTCTACAAGCGTTGAGAGTTTCTGGTACAACCACTCCACACGCGTTGAGCCAATCACCTCTGGAGCCCCGTGTCCCTCGCCGAACCTGCCCCTGCGGCGTCCGCCGGCCTCGAGCCGCAGACCTCGGGCGACGTCGCCCCCGAAACGACCCACACGGGCCTCGCCCTCGCGGTGCTCGCCATGGCGCAGCTCATGGTCGTGCTCGACGCGACCATCGTGAACGTCGCTCTCGAGCGGATCCAGAACGCGCTGCGTTTCACCTCGCAGTCCGACCTGCAGTGGGTCGTCACCGGCTACGCGCTCACGTTCGGCGGCTTCCTGCTGCTCGGCGGCAAGCTCGCCGACCGCGTCGGCCGGCGTCGGGTGTTCATCGGCGGCGCCGTGCTGTTCGCCGTCGCGAGCTTGCTCGGCGGCATCGCCGAGAACCAGACGCTGCTCATCGCCGCCCGTGCGCTGCAGGGCCTCGGCGGGGCGCTCATGTCGCCGGCCGCGCTGTCGCTGGTCACCGTCGTGTTCCCGGAGGGTCCGGAGCGCAACCGGGCGCTCGGCATCTGGGCCGGCATCACCGCCGGCGGCGCGGCGCTCGGGCTCGTGCTCGGCGGCCTGCTCACCGAGTACCTGTCCTGGCGCTGGGTGTTCTTCGTCAACGTCCCGATCACCGTGCTCGCCGTCGTCGGCGCGGCGCGGTTCGTGCCGGAGAGCCGCGACGAGTCTGCCCGCGGCTTCGACGTGCTCGGCGCGCTGCTCGCGACCGGCGGCCTCATGTCGCTCGTGTACGGGCTGGCGAAGGTGAACGACGACGACCTCGGCACCGGCTCGAAGGCCGCCTTCTTCGTCACCGCCGTCGCGCTGCTCGCCGCCTTCGTCGGCTGGCAGCGCCGGGCCAGCGAGCCGCTGCTGCCGTTCCGCGTCTTCCGCAGCCGGAGCGTGCTCGGCGCCGACATCGGCGTGCTGCTCGTCGGCGCCGGCATCTTCGCGGTGTTCTTCTTCGTCACGCTGTGGATGCAGGTGGTCAACGGCTACAGCCCGATCAGGACCGGCGTGGCCTTCCTGCCGTTCCCGTTCGTCATCGGCATCGGGGCGGCGCTGTCGTCGAACCTGCTCGGCCGCACCGGGCCGCGGCCGCTGCTCCTCGTCGGCCCGCTGGTCGCCGCGAGCGGCCTGCTGCTGCTCGGCCTTCGGCTCGAGCCCACTTCCGGCTACTGGACCGTCGTCATACCGTCGTTCGTGCTCGTCGCGTTCGGCATGGGCCTCACCTTCGTCGCCGTCACCAGCTCCGCGGTCGCGGGGGTGCCCCCGCAGGACGCCGGCATCGCGTCCGCGCTGCTGAACTCCGGCCAGCAGGTCGGCGGCGCCATCGGGCTCGCGGTGCTGACGGCGGTGAGCACCGCCCGCACCAAGGACCTGCTCGGCGGCGCGGGCACCGGCCTCGAGTCGCTCGGCGCGCAGGGCGGTCCGCCGCCGGACCCGGCTCTGGTCGCGCGCATCCTCACTGCGGTGAACGACGGCTGGAACGTCGGCTTCCTGGTCGGTGCCGGCCTGCTCGCGACCGCGGCCGCCGTCATGTACAGCCTGGTGCGGGTCGACAAGCAGACGGCTGCGGAGGCGACCAAGCCCGGCGGCGCCGCGCACTGAGCGCCGGTCAGCCCGCCAGCTCGGCGACCAGGCTGCGCAGCACTGCGGTCAGGTCGCCCCCGTGCGCCTCGGCGACGGCGCGCTGGCGCTGGTAGCTGGCGCCGTGCTCGGGGATGTCGGCGACGCTGCGCAGCTCGTCGACGCAGTCCAGCCGGCGGGCGACCTGACCGCAGTGCTGCGCAGCC